>JAISEW010000210.1 GCA_031263945.1 Gracilibacteraceae bacterium
GCGAACGTCGAAAGATACACGGTGCTTTTCGGCATGGTGTTCAGTATGCCCACGGAAACCGGCCGTATGGAGCGGCTGCGGGTGGATTTGGGCGACCACACGGCTTTCCCTGTCATGTACGCGCAGGGCGGCGCGCCGATCACCGACACGGAAATCGCCCTTTCCTCGCTGAACGCCGAGGAACTGGGAAAAACGCCGGGCGACGAACTGACGCTGATCGTGGACGGCGTGGAAAAGCACTTGACCGTATGCGGGATTTACTCCGACATCACCAACGCCGGCAAAACGGCCAAGGCCGCGTTTGAGGCAGGGGACGCGGATTTGATGCGGGTGGTCGTCCCGATAGAACTCCGCGACCGGGCGGCGGCGGCGGAAACGGCGGCGCGGTACCAGGACCGCTTCCCCTTCGCCGCGGTCGCGGCCAGTGACGAATATGTCCGGCAGACCTTTGGCGGCACGATGGACGCCATACAAAAAGCGTCCTATGCTTCCGCCGCGGCCGCTGTGCTGCTCACCGTTCTGGTCACGCTGCTGTTTATGAAGATGCTGGCGGCGAAAGACCGGTATTCTATTGCCATACTCAAATCCCTCGGCTTTACCGGCGCGGACGTCCGGAGGCAGTATGTGACGCGCTCCCTGCTCGTGGCCGCGCTCGGCGTGATCATCGGGGTCATTTTGGCGAACACCTTGGGCGAACGGGTCGGCGCGGCTCTGATTTCCTCTCTCGGCGCGACGACGTTCCGCTTCGTGGTCAATCCGCTGTACGCGTACCTGTTTGCGCCGCTGCTCATCGCGGTCTGCGTATACGCCGCCACGCTGCTGGGCGTTCGGGACATTCGCCCGCTGAAAATATCTGAACACATCAAGGAGGCATAGATCATGGAAGCAATTATCACGGGAAAGAACATCGTGAAGACTTTTGGCAGGGGCGGCGAGCAGACGAAGGCGCTGGCCGGGGTGGACGTCGAAATCGGAAAGGGCGAGTTTGTCGCCGTGATGGGGCCGTCCGGCTCCGGCAAATCCACGCTGCTGTTCGCGCTCAGCGGGATGGACGGCGTCACAAGCGGCTCGGTGACCTTTTGCGGCGCCGCATTGTCCGAACTGGGCGAGAAGAAGCTGGCCGACACGCGCCGGACCAGGATGGGCTTTATTTTCCAGCAGCCGACCATGCTGAAAAATCTGAATCTGCTGGATAACATCATACTCCCCGCCGCGCAGGACAGGAAAAAAAGAGACGGGCTTATGAAAAAAGCCAAAGACCTGATGGAAAAGACGGGCATTGCCGGACTTGCGGCAAGGGATACGACGGAGGTGTCCGGCGGCCAGCTTCAGCGCGCCGGAATCTGCCGCGCCTTGATGAACTCGCCGGAGATCCTCTTTGCCGACGAGCCCACCGGCGCTCTCAATTCAAAATCGGCGGAGGAAATCATGAGACTGCTGGCGGAGATCAACCGGGACGGCACGGCCATCCTGCTCGTCACACACGACGCGAAGGTGGCCGCCAGGGCCGACCGGGTGCTTTTCACCAAGGACGGCGCGATCGTTTCCGAACTGCCGCTCGGCAGGCCGGGCGGCGGGGATATGGAAGCGAGAGGGGAAAAGGTGCTCGCGCAAATGGCGGCCGTGGGCGTCTAAAGACGGGAATTGGACGCTGTCGTTCAAATGGCAGATTAGGAGGGCTGACTGATGCCGCGGATATTTTTGGTTGAGGACGATCAGGCAATCGCCGGGAACCTGGCGCTCTTGCTCCGCTCGGAGGGATTTACCGTTACCCGCGCGCCCACGCGGGGCGAGGCCCTGGCCGCGCTTGCCGGGAATAAAATTGACCTGGCGCTTTTGGATATTTCCCTGCCTGACGGAAACGGTTTTGCGGTTTGCACGGAAATCAAAGAAACGCAAAATATTCCCGTCATCTTTCTGACCGCTTCCGGCGACGAGGCGAGCGTCGTCACCGGACTCAACATGGGCGCGGACGACTATATCACCAAACCCTTCCGCCCGCGTGAATTGATTGCGCGGATCAGAAGCGCCCTGCGAAAAAGCGGACGCTGCGGTTCTGCTGTTGAAATCCGCGGCCTTCACGTCGATACGGCGAGCGGCGTCGTGAAAAAAGACGGCGGCGAGGTTTTTCTTTCCGCTTTGGAATACCGCCTGCTGTTGGTGTTCATCAGCAATCCCAAAAGCATTATCACGAGGGGCAGACTGCTGGACGAATTGTGGGACGCGGCGGGCGAGTTCGTCAATGACAATACATTGACCGTGTACGTCAAACGCCTGCGGGAGAAGATAGAGAACGACCCCGCAAACCCGCAGATCATTCTGACCGTTCGCGGGACGGGCTATAGATTGGGAGGCGGCTATGCTTCGGAATAGAGAGTTTCGGCGCTTTGCCGCTTTGTTTGCCGTAACGGCAGCCGCGGCGGCGGGGCTGGGCTTTGTCATAAATCTGGCGGCCGGAATCCTCATGATCGCTTCCGCCGCCGCCTACGGCGCGGCGTTTTTCGCGTTTACCAGAGCCCGATACAAGAGCATCGCGCGGATTTCACATCAGATCGATCTTGTGCTGCATAACGACGACCGGCTGTATATTGACGACGCGGACGAGGGCGAGCTGTCCATCCTGCACAGCGAGATAACAAAGATGACGCTGCGTATCCGGGAGCAAAACGACGCGCTGAAAAAGGAAAAAGCGCGCCTCGCCGACGCGCTGGCCGACACGGCCCACCAGCTCCGCACCCCGCTCACGTCCGTGAACCTGCTGCTGTCCTTCTTGGCGAACAGCCCCGATGAAAACGAGCGGAAAGCATTTGTGCGGGAAACAGAGGAATTGCTTTTGCGGATGGATTGGCTGCTCACTTCCCTGTTGAAATTATCCCGCCTGGACGCGGGCATCGTGGTGTTTCAAAGCGAGCGGATAGACGTAAACGCTCTCGTGCGCGCCGCGCTGCGCCCGTTTCTGATCCCTATGGAACTGCGCGGTATCGACGTAAAAATAGACGCGCCGGAAGGGATGACGATTCAGGGCGATTCGGCCTGGCTGTCGGAGGCGATCCAAAATATCCTGAAAAACTGCATGGAAAGCGCGGGCGGGAACGGGAGGATTGAAATTGTCTGCGAGTCCAACCCGCTGTTCACCGGGATTTCTATCCGCGACGACGGCGCGGGATTTCAAAAAGAAGACTTGCCCCGCCTGTTTGACCGGTTTTATCGCGGGAAAGGCGCAAACGCGCCGGGATACGGGATCGGACTCGCCCTCTGCAAGAGGATCATCACACGGCAGGGAGGGACGGTTACCGCGAAAAACCACCCGCTGGGCGGCGCGGTTTTTGCCATTCGGTTTCCGAAGTGACGCTTGCTGATCAGCTGATCAGATGTACGCCCGGTCAGGGCCGGAGGGGGCGGCAGTGCAACCCTCGAGCAGTTATAGGTGACGAATCTCTCACCTGAAAGTCACCGGGAT
>JAISEW010000251.1 GCA_031263945.1 Gracilibacteraceae bacterium
TCCGCCGGCGGAGCTTCGGTCGCCGGAGTTTCAGTCGCCGGGGCTTGCTCCGCCGATGGGGCTTCGGCCGGCGAAGTTTCACTTGCCGGAGCTTCCGGCCCTGCCGTTTCCGACGCCAACGCCTGCTCCGCCGGGGTTTCGGTTGTTGCCAGAGTTTGGGCCGGGGGTTCCTCCGGCGGTTCGGTCCCTTCCACCGCCGAAGCGACCGGGGCTTCGGCCGGGTCTTCCGCTCCGGCCCCGGCTTCGGGCGCCGCCGCGTTTTCCGGGTACCCCTCTCCGGGGCTGTCCGTTTCCGGCCCGGACAAATCCGGCGTCACGGCGGCGGATGGCGGAGCCGGCGATCCGGCGCAGGCGCTCAAGGCGGAGACGGAGAGAAGCAGCAACAAAAACAAAAGCGCGCGCGTGGCTTTCCTCATTTATTTTTGCCCTCCGAAAGCGTACACCTTCGTGGCCGCGGTTATCTTATCCCAACCGGAAGCGCCTCCTCCCAATCTGGACCCTTGGGCTAAATCGGCCTGCACAGCCTCCGCTTCCTCAGGGGCCGCGGCCTGGGCCGTCAGGATCCGCCCCACTTCCGTGGCGCCGAGATCGTTACCCGGCGCCAGCACTATGGCCGCCCCGGTCTGAGCCGCCAAGGCGGAGCCGGTCAGCGCGTCCACCAGCGTGGCGCCGTCGGCGACGTAGATATTGGTGTAATCAAAGTCGAGCGCCGCGCGCAGGGCCTCGTTCGTGGCGTAGCGGTCAGCGCCGTAAACGCGCGTATAGCCGGGGTGATCCCGCACGAGCGCCGGCCCGCCCAGGATATAGCCCGGAAGTTTGTCCGCGCTCGCCGGCAAAGTAAACGAGCCGTCCGGCCCGGCGATCTGCAAAAGCCAGCCGTGCGCCGCCGCGTAAGAGGCGGCGGAAACCGCGTCAGCCAAGGCGTTATAGCCGACGACGAACACACCTTGCGGGTTCGCCACTTTAGCGTCCACGAGCGCCGCCGTCTCATAGCGGTCTTTCCCGCGCAGACCGATCACTTCCGCCGCCGGGAAACGCTCGGCCAGCTGCCGGCGCACCTCCGCGCTCACCGCGCCCACGGTGTAGATCTTTTTCGCGCCCAGCCGGGCGATCTCCGTTTCCACCGCCGGGGCCAGCGCGTCGCCTAAACTCAGCAGTATAGGCGCGTTTTCCTGCCCGGCCAGCGGAGCGACCGCCAGAGCGTCGATGAGATTGGCCCCAGCCCCCGGCACGATGAATACCGACTCGGCGCTCGTCCAGCCGCGCCGGGCGATGGCGACCGAGGTCTGCACCCGGTCGGCCCCGCTGATCCGGTTAGCCTCACTGATCAAGGACGGGCCGCCGCCGGCAAGGGCCGCGGGACCAGCCGCGCCCGCCGCCGGGCTGCCGGGCTGCCATGTACCGTCGTAGCCGGTTTCTTTTGTATAATCGTCCGTATAGAACCAGACGACGCTGTCCCCGTCACTCAGCGTTTCCTCCGCGTAGCCGTACCCGACGATGATACCGTTCAGCCGGTACATCCAGCCGGAATTGGGGCCGTTGTCGAACTCTCCCAGCTGCGTGGAGATGTTGGGGATCATCACCCATTCGATATACCGCCCCCCGTCGCGGCTGGAAAATGTTATACCATATTTTCCCAACATGGAGTCGGTCAGATCCTTGACGGTGGAACCCGCCGGCATATCCACTTTTTGACTGGAAATCCAGGTTTGGACGCTGTGTTTCCCGCCTTCGCCGTGCAGAGTGTCGCCGGTGAAAGCGAAGGTCACTTTCATGTCGCCGGAGACTCCACCACCACCGCCGCCGCCACCACCGCCGCCGCCACCCCCACCGCCGCCTCCGCCGGTAGTTACGACCAGCCCGCTTAAAGCCGCCCGCAGCGCCGCCTCAGCCGCGTCGATCGCCGCCTGAGCCGCCGCGCTGTCACTCTCCGCCGCTTCGGCACCGGTCAGGGCTGTCAAGAGCGCCGCCCAAGAGGTTTGGGTATATCTAGTGGACGACAAAGCCTTCGCTTCGGCGATAGAAAGCCGCAGGGCAGCTTTATTGGGGCCGTTCTGGGTGATACCGGCATCCGACATGTCGTACAGCGATTTTTTCCCATCCAGGAAGCGAACGTAAGCCGCGAGCGCGTAAGCCGCCTGCTCCGTCGCCATCTGGTTCACGCCGCTGGAAAGTATATGCCTGAAGCCGCCCCCGTCAACGCGATAGCGCAACAACCCGTTGATCAGAGTGTTCCCGTTTTTCACGAACCGCTGGTCTGTGGCGGCGTCCAAACCCAGAGCCGAGAGAGCGACGATGGTCTGGGCCGCGCCCTCGCTGTCGCTAAAACCACCGTTCTGACCCTGTTGGCGGCTGAGAAAATCCAGCGCTTTGTCCACGGCGTCGTTTATGTCGTCACGGCCCTTGCCATAATATGGGGCGAGCGCCTGGATCCCCATCGCCGTCATATCCGTCGCGGAATAGTCGCCATGGTTCCAGCCGCCGCCGGCAGCGGCGCTACTTAAAATATGATTGATATAATATTCACGGACTTCCGGGGCATCCGCCAGATAACCACTGGCGTCTAGGGCGATCAAGGCAAAAACAGCGCCGTTCAGGCCCTGCCACACCGCCTGATATTCGCCGGCGTTCGGGCCGGTCGTCTGTTTATCCGTCAGGGCGGCGACGAGATTGTAGCCTTCCCAATCAGCCGCATCCTCTCCCAGGGCGGAGAGAGTGAGGATCACCCGCTCGTTATCCGTGCGTATGCGCGAATGTAGAGTTACCCGGCCGTCCTCGCCGATCGTAACCTGGCCTTTCCCGTCATTAATGATGATGTAATTTTTCAGTGCCGCCAGATACAGATCATACCAATCCGGGTCAACGACGCCGGCGCGGGCCAGAGCCAGCACAGCCCACTCGCCGCCGATACTGCCGACCGCCGGATAGGGCGTTTGCTCTTGCACATAAGCGAGCGTATCATTCAAAATTTTGTAAACATCATCTCGATACGCCGTATCCGCGCCGGCCGCCGGAGCCGGCGTTGCGGCCGGCAACCCGGCCGGCAGACAGGAGAGAATGAAGACTATAGTGAGCAAAAGAGCCAATAATTTACTTTTTTGTTTCATCCTTCGACCTCTCTTTCTTAATATTCGCGGCGCCGTCTCCGCCCGAACCGGCGGAATAGAAAAGCCGCGACATCTCCAATGGATCGTCACAGCCGTTTTCCTGTGAATTCAGGCTTCCCGCCAGGGAGAGCCCCGCACCGTTCATCCGCTTTTTGCCGGTCTCCTGACTCGCGTCGCCGAAGGCTTCGGTATGAGCCTCCTTGCCTGTGATCCCGCCTTCCCGGTCGCCCAGTGGCCGGCTTTCGCCGAAGGGTCACAAACTCTACGCTTACAGTAGCGGTACCTGCTCAGGATTCCCACCTGATTCCCTGTCAGTCCCCCCGGCACAAACGGACACTCGTAAACCGGCAAGCCGAGGCGACGCAAAAAGCCTATTCAGTTCCGCGATCTGATCAATAAACCCCTTTTCCCAGAACGCCAAGCCAGTGCCGCACGGCGGCGCTTCCTGACAACTTCATACTGCTAAACCATATTATACACAGCCGCTGAAAAAAAGTCCAGAAAAAAATGAAAATGAATTGCCGCGCCTCAAGCTGCGATCTCTTTTGTCTCCGACGCCGGCTCTCCTTCCGCTTTGAGCGTTTTGGACGCGCACAGCACAAAGCTGCTCACGAAGAGCAGCGCGCCTGTCACGATCAGCAGATATTCTATCTTAACGGCGTCGCTCAAAGGCCCGAACAGCGCCATACCGAGCGGCAGCGCCAAGCCGTTTATCATCGTCAGTATGCTGAACACGCGTCCCATGACCTGCGGCTCGATCTTTGTCTGCATGATCGTCGCCGCCGGCGTGTTGAAAAACGGAACGGTCATACCGCACAGCAGCATCACCGCCAGATAGACCCCAAAATTCGAGACCGTCCCGAACAAAATTGTCATTATGCCGAAAGCGAGGCAAGCCATTGTCATCGTGTAAACCTTGTTCTTAAAACCGCCCCACACAGAGATCGCGACCCCGCCCAAGACCATTCCCAGCGAAAACAGGATCTCGATCGCCGTGAGCCGCCATACGTCGCCGCCGAATGAGCGGGCGGTCTGCAGCGGCGTGAGCATAGCGGCGGGCGTCATACAGACGCAAAAAAACGCCGTGTAGCCGAGCAGGATCTTCAGCCACGCGCAGCCGCCGATATAACGCAAACCCGCTTTCATCTCGTCAAAATACGCGCGCATCCCGTTTCCGGTTTGCCCGCGCTCCAACCGCGGGACGCGCACGAAGAAAAACACGGTCGCGATGCCGACTGCCGCCGTGATCACGTCGATAAAGAAGATGTATTCGATCGGCAGAAAAGTCAGCAGCACACCGGCGAGCATCGGCGTGGCAAACATTGTCAGCGACTGCGCCGCGCTTTGGATCCCGTTAAATCGCAGCAAATGCTCCGGCGGCACGATCTGCGGAATGAGCGCGCTGACCGCCGGGGATTGCACGCCTTGCCCAAACCCGCGCGCAACCACGATCACAAGCATAAGCGGTATATTTTCGCCGCCCGCGAAAAACACGACGGCGAGTATCAGCGTCACCGCGGCGATGGCGCCGTCCGCTATATTGATAAGATATTTGCGGTTGTATCTGTCCGCCCACACGCCCGCCAGCGGCGAAATGATCACCATTGGCAAGAGACCCGCGCAAGTGAACAGCGTCATCCACACGCCCGACCGCGTTTCGAGCGTGATATGCCATGTTATGGCGAATTGCACGAGCATAGAACCGAACATCGATATCAACTGCCCGCCGATGAAAAAACCCGCGCTGCGTTTCCAGTCAGTCATTTTTGCGTTATACTCCGTTTCAAGGATGTGGCGTTTAATTTTATATAATTTTGTTTCGCTTGTCAATCTTTTTTATTCTCCCCGAATATGCATATTTTCCCTTTTCATCTATTTTATGGTAATAAAAAAAGGTGTACAAGGCGGTTGCGCTATAGTAAAATATCCATGAGACCTGCGTGCGGCGGAAGTATCGAACAAAAGAGGGGGAAAGTGATGTTTCGAATTACAGAGAAAGAGTTTTTGAATCCGACTGTGGTCAAGATGTCGATCAACGCGCCGGATGTGGCTGTAAAAGCGCAGCCGGGGCAATTCGTCATTTTGCGCGTCGACGCGGACGGGGAGCGCATACCGCTGACTATGGCGGCCAGCGACCCGGCCCTAGGCGATGTGACGATTATTTTTCAGATCGTTGGAGCGGAGACCACCATGCTCAGCAGGAAAAACGCCGGCGAGTTCATTGAGGATTTTGTCGGCCCGCTGGGAGTGCCGTCCCATGTGGAAGGGTTGAAAAAAGTATGCGTCGTCGGCGGAGGCGTCGGCTGCGCCATCGCTTATCCCGTCGCGAAAAGACTGCATGAGCAGGGAACAGTGGTCCACACG
>JAISEW010000005.1 GCA_031263945.1 Gracilibacteraceae bacterium
GTGAAATATTCTATTGTTTTAAGCGGAAACTATTATAAATTTTCGCAAAACAAGGAAATGCGGGAGTACTTATTGTCAACCGGAAACAGGGTGCTGGTAGAAGCCAGCCCCATGGACACCATATGGGGAATCGGGTTTGGCAAAGATAATGAAAAAGCGTATGACCCAAACGCGTGGAGAGGGAAAAACCTTTTAGGGTTTGCCTTAATGGAAGTAAGAGATGAAATAAGAAATGTATATAAGAATTACGATAAAATAAATTGGGAGAATGTTAAAAAACCATAACGGATAATGTGAAAAATCTCCCCGGCTGGAACGCGGAAAACTCCTGATAATACAGAGGATAGCCAAAATGCGGCTCGTTTCCGTCCCTGATTTCGCCGTAAGACCACCAATTATGTTCCTTTAGCAGTTCCATTTCAATTACTTGCTGAATATATTCTTTATTGACAGGCTGCCTCGTACGATAGAACCGTCCTGCATATCTTCACTTATAAGTGTTTGGCAGTTCGCGAGATATGCGCTCGCGACAATTTGGCTGTCCCAATATGACACGGACATTGTTTCTCGAAATTCCGAAGCGAGTAAGGCGGCTTCTTTTGTAAATCCGATGACTTCACAGGCATCAAACAGGTTATCTATGAACTGCCGGAGTTCCGCCTCGTTTTTTCCCAGCTTCTTTAGCACACACATAGTTTCATTGATAACTTGATACGAAATAATAAGTCGGGCGTCCGTTATACCGTTTATAAAGGCGCGCGCTTTCTGTTCACGTTCTTCGCTTTGTCCGGACAGAGCATAGACCCATATATTGCTGTCAATAAAAAACCTATTCGTCATAACACTCATCCCGATTAAACATATAGTCGCTTGGCATATTCACTGGGTTGGCGTCGGCAATCGAAAAGAGTTTGCTTACAGCTTCCCGGCGATTAACCGTTTGCCGCTCCGCGAGTGTCAGAGGAAAAGGTATCCCGCGCGACCTCACAATTTGCCGCGCGAAGATATTGACCGCCGATGAAATGTTAAGTCCGAGTTCGCTGAGAATCAGTTCGGTCTGCTCTCGGAGGGCATCATCCATTCTAATGCTGATTTGAGCCATCTTCTATCACCTCTAAGTGCATTGTATACCAAAAGCAATGCAATGTCAATTATAAATCATGTATCCAATGATATGATATGATATAGGAAAGCGGCGTTCTGGATATGGTCAATATGGAAAAATTTGGGATAGGCGTTTCCTTTTTTTCGGTTGCAAAAAAACCGCGGATATGATACACTTCAAAACGAAGCGGACGTTTGGGGGATCCCGGACTCCGCACACTAAACCGGGAGCGGAATGAAATGGATAAATGGATAAGATGGGCCGGCACCGCCGCTTGGGTCATAGTGGCTCTGCTGGTCGGCGTAATGATCGGATTCAGCGTGGCGCCCAAGGCGCTGCAAACCGGCTCCGGCGCGGCGCGGGAAGAACCGGCGGCGCCGGCGGCGTCTCCCGCCGCGGACAGCGGCGCCGCGCCTTCCACGGCGACCGCGCCGCCGCCGGAGGACGGTTTTGTCGCGCCGCCGAGTTCCGTGATCGTAAACGCTATGGCCAACACCATCCGGGGCGGAGTGGTGCGCGATGATCCCAGCGGCGCCGGCGGCGGGACCACTGCCGGCGGGACCCCCAGCGGGACCCCTGCCAGCGGCGCGGGCGGCGGGACCACTGCCGGCGGGACCCCTGCCGGCGGCGGGACCACTGCCAGTGGGACCCCCACCGGCGGCGGCTCGGACACCAGCGGCGGCGCGAACACCGACTCCGGCGGCGCGGCCGCCGACGACCCGGCGGACGGGACCCAGCCCGCCACGCCGCCGGACAGCGGCGGCGCTGAGGGCGGCTCGGGCACCGGCGGCGGAGCGGATCCCGGCGGAGCGGGAGCAGCGGAGCAAACAAACACGCCGCCGCCCGTCCAGTCGAGTGTCGGCGGCTTCGGCAGTTCCGGCGGTAATAACGGAAACACGGAGAATAATGATTAATCAGAACATTAACATCGGTTTATTGGGATTCGGCACGGTAGGCGGCGGCGTAGCCGCCGTTCTGGCGAAAAACGCCGCCGCCATCAACGCGCGGGCGGGCTGTAATTTGCGCATCAAAGCGGCCCTGGTGCGGGATCCGGCTAAAATCCGCGGGGCGGCGGGCACGCCTCTGACGACGGAGGCGGCGGATATTCTCCGCGACGACGACGTGCATATCGTAGCGGAACTGATGGGGGGCGTGGAACCGGCGCGGACTTACGTGCTGGAAGCCCTGCGCCGCAAGAAAAGCGTCGTCACGGCCAACAAGGATCTCCTGGCCCTGCACGCGGAGGAAATATTCCGCGTGGCGGGGGAAAACGGCCAAGACGTGTATTTTGAGGGCGCGGTCGCCGGCGGGATCCCGATCATCGCCGCCATACGCGCTTCTCTCACCGCCAATGATATTTCTTCCGTCATGGGTATCATCAACGGCACCACGAATTACATCCTGACGGCCATGACCGAGCAGGGGCGCGAGTTCGCGGCGGTGCTGCGCGAAGCCCAGGAGCTGGGTTACGCCGAAAGCGACCCGACCGCCGACGTCGCGGGGCTGGACGCGGCGCGCAAACTGGCTATTTTAGCCACACTGGCTTTCCATACCCAGGTGAGTCTGACCGATGTTTATGTGGAAGGCATAACGGATATCACCGCCTCTGATATAAGTTATGCCCGGGAATTAGGCTGCGTCATAAAATTGCTGGCTATCGCCCGGAAGACCGAAGAAGGCGTGGAGGCGCGCGTTCATCCGGCGCTTTTGCCGGAGCGGCACCCGCTGGCGACGGTGCGGGACGTGTTCAACGCCGTCTATGTGGTCGGGGACGCTTTAGGCGAAAGCATGTTTTACGGCCGCGGCGCCGGCGCTTTGCCCACGGCCAGCGCCGTCCTGAGCGATATCATCCAGGTGGCGCGCAACCGGAATACCGGCGGGCAGGGCCGGCTCGGTCTGGACGCTGACCGGCGGCTGCCGATAAAACCGGCCCGCGATTATCGGAGCAGCTATTACATCCGTTTGAAGGTCAAAGACGAACCTCGGGTTTTTGCCAGCTTAGCCTCGTTTTTTGCCGAGGCGGACATAAGTTTCGCTTCCATCATCCAGAAACCGCGGCAGGGCGGCAACGCGGAAATCGTGCTGATGACGCACCCCTGCCGGGAAAGTCAGCTTGAGCAGGCCCTGACCTCCATGCGCGCTTACAGTAAATTGGATAAAATATACAACAAGATCCGCGTTTTACACGACTAGCCACTGGTTCGCCGGCGATTTACGGGGAGTAATTTTGATGCTTGAGGTAAAGGTGCCCGCCACGTCAGCCAATCTAGGCGCCGGTTTTGACTGTATGGGTCTGGCCGTTCAGCTTTACAACAGTTTTACCGCCGCGCCCGCCGCCGCCCCGGAATTCATCCTCAAAGGCGATTATACCGCCGGCATCGCCACGGGAGAGGATAATCTGCTCTGGCGGTCGGCCTGTTATCTCTGGAAAAAATTGGGTATTCCGCCCGTGCCCTTGCGGGTGTGCTGTGAAAATCACGTGCCGCCGGCCCGCGGTTTGGGCAGCAGTTCCACCGCGGTGGTGGGCGGGCTGCTCATGGCCAATTATTTTGCCGGCGAGCCGCTGAGCCGGTTCGAATTGCTGGAAATGGCCACGGACATAGAAGGACATCCCGATAATGTGGCGCCGGCGCTGTACGGCGGGGTAACGCTGACGGTGAAGACGGGAAAAAGCGTCGTTTTTCGCGGGCTGGGGCGCGCTCCCGGACTCAGTCTCGCGGTGATCGTGCCGGAATATACCGTCGAAACAGAGAAAGCCCGCGCCCTCCTCCCCGCCAAGGTGTCCCGCGCCGACGCCGTATTCAACGCTTCCCGCGTCGGTTTGCTCACGGACGCTTTTTTGCGCGGGGAATACTCTCTCCTCGGCGTGGGGACAGAAGACAGATTGCATCAGCGGCAGCGGGCCTCTTTGACGCCCGGTCTGGAGGCGCTTCTGGGCAGGGCGGAGGCTATGGGCGCTTACGGGGCGGCCCTCAGCGGCTCGGGCCCGGCGGTGATCGCTTTTTGCCGGCCCGGCGCCGGAAAGGAGGTGGCGGAGGGCATGGCCGGAGTGCTGCGGGAGCTGGGTATAAACGCTAAGGCTTTTTCATCGGAGATCGACGGGGCGGGAGCGGCGACGCGGCAAATTTAGATACATCAGACATTTAACGGATCTCAGGCGCTATGAACGAATCGAGTAATTATGAAAAAACCAGGAGGTATGAGAATGAAACCGAGGAAAATGGGGAAAATACTGCCGGCGCTGTGTATAGCGCTCCTGTTTGCGCTGATCGCGGCCGGCTGCGGCCCGGCCGAAACCCCAAAAACCATGCTGGAGCTGAATCAGGAGTACAGCGCCCTGACGGTCGTCGAGTCTTCGGGTGAGATCAAAATGGATATCACCCTGTCGGATACGGTGAATGACATGATCGGCGGCGAATTGCAGCCGATACTGGACATTTTCAAACAAATGACATATTCGAGTAAATCGGACGCGGTCAATATGAGCGCCGAGGCCACCGTATTGTCCGGCGGGAGCGATCTGCTGCGCGTCGTCATGGACGGGCCGGGCGGAGCTTATTATATGGATATGACCGGGCTTATCGGCGCCATCAAGAATATTGAAACTTCCGTCGCGGGCGATTCGGACGATTTTACTTCTCTGCTCAGCGAAGAACTGGAAGCGGATCTGCAGGGCAATCAGTGGGTAAAGATCAACTTCCCGGACAGCTCAGTGTATATCGCGGCCAGGGAATTGATGGCTGATTATATGCTGGGTTTGGATAACGAAGTGTTTACAAATTTTGACAGCGGTTTTGTGAAGGCGATCAGCGGCGGGTATGAATTTAAGGTCACTTACGAGCAGCTGGGTCCCTATGTCCAGGCCCTCGGATCCTATGTTCTGGAAAATTTGGACTCTTTTGTCAGCTACACCAAGACCTTTTTGCAGGGCTTGACCGAGGAACAGCTGGACTCGATCGGGCTGACCGCGGATATGCGGGATGAAGTGATCGCGGGACTGGACACTTTGGCCGCGCCGGAAAACAAGGCTGTGTATGAGACCTATCTCGCCACGGCCGTCTCCACGATCCAAATGCCGGATGTCGCCGGTATACTCGGCGGCAGTTATATCGACCTGAAGCTGACGAAAAACGGGGAGACCTTTACCTGGGCTTATGATTTTCTGGTCAACCTGAATTTTGAGGGCTCCAGCCTCGGGGCGATGTTTGGCGTCGATTTTGGCAACAACGCCATCCGTTTTACGGTTGACGAACAGACAAAACCGATCGCTTCCTTTACACCGGAAGTGCCGTCGAGCGGCGTTATCGACGCCGAGGACACGGAATATTTCGCGGGCACCGATTTAGGCCTGGGCTCCATGCTTAATCCCTACGGCTATTGAGAAACCGAGTGAAATAAACCGATTTGCTCTTTCGCGTCCCGGCTGCCGCCGGGACGCGAAAGTTCGTAAAGCGGCAGCAGCGTTATTAAGACAATTTCGGTTGAAAATGAAGATGTGTCTATAACGGAGTAGGTGGAAGATATGGGGAAAAAACGGGCGATATTAAGTGTTTCCGATAAGACCGGCTTGGTCGATTTTGCCGCGGGTCTCACGGCGGCGGGCTATGAAATCGTTTCGACCGGCGGAACTCTGGCGGCGCTGCGGGCGGCGGGCGTACCGACCGTCTATGTCAGCGACGTGACCGGATTTCCGGAGATCCTGGACGGGCGGGTCAAAACCTTGCACCCCCTGATCCACGGCGGCATACTGGCGAGAGACACGGAGGCCCACCGCGCTCAGTGCGAGCGGGAAGGCATCACCTTCATTGACGTCGTGGCCGTGAATCTGTATCCGTTTCAGGCGGCGGCCGCCAAAAAAGACGCGGCTTGGGCGGAGATCATCGAAAATATCGACATCGGCGGGCCGGCCCTCGTCCGCGCCGCGGCCAAAAACCAGGAGCGGGTGACGGTGATCGTCAACCCGAGCGCCTACCCGGAAGTGCTGGCTCTCCTGCGGAGCAAAGGCGCGGTCCCGCCGGAGACGCGCCGGCGGCTGGCGCTGGAAGCGTTCGCCCACACAGCCGCCTATGACAAAGCGATCGCGGATTATCTGGCCCGGACGGAGGTCTGCCCATGAATATCCTGGTGGTCGGCGGCGGCGGGCGCGAACACGCCTTAGCCTGGAAAATAGCGGCCAGCCCTCTTTGCCGCCGGCTGTACGTCGCTCCCGGCAACGGCGGCACGGCGGAATGGAATGTGCCGATCGCCGCCGGGGATATTCCCGCGCTGACGGAATTCGCTCTCCGGCAAAAAATGGATCTGACCGTGATCGGACCGGAGGAACCGCTGACTTTGGGGCTGGCCGACGCCCTGCGCGCGGAAAACCTGGCCGTGTTCGGGCCGGGGCGTCTGGCGGCGCGGCTGGAGGGCAGCAAAGCTTTTGCCAAGGAAGTCATGGCGGCGGCCGGAGTGCCGACGGCGGCGAGCCGCGTTTTTACGGAGCAGGCCGCCGCCCTCGCTTATATCGACGAGACCGGCGCCCCCATCGTCGTCAAGGCGGACGGTCTGGCCGCCGGCAAAGGCGTGATCGTGGCCCGGACGCGGGCGGAGGCGCGGCAGGCTGTGCAGAGCGTCATGGGCGGCGCTTTCGGGGCGGCCGGGGCCCGGATCTTGATCGAGGAATGCCTGACCGGCCGGGAAGTCAGTTTGCTCTGTTTTTGCGACGGGGAAACAGCGCGGCCGATGACGGCCGTGCAGGATCACAAGCGGGCCCGCGACGGCGACGAAGGGCCGAATACCGGCGGCATGGGCGTTTGCGCGCCGCCGCCTTTCTGGACGCCGGCGCTGGAAGCGGAAGCGATGGAAAAGGTGGTCCGGCCGACGCTCCGGGAAATGAAGCGGCGCGGCGCCCCTTTCACGGGAACGCTTTTTGTCGGCCTGATGCTGACCGCGGCCGGACTGCGGGTATTGGAATATAACGTCCGTTTTGGCGATCCGGAGACCCAGGCCCTGATGCTGCTCCTGCAATCGGATATCGTGCCGCTTCTCGCGGCCTGCGCCCGCGGCGGCTTGAAAATGCTGGAAGCGCTCTGGCGGCCGGAGGCGGCGGTCTGCGTCGTCATGGCGGCGCCGGGCTATCCGGGCCCTTATCCCAGCGATATCCCCCTCACGCTGCCGCGGGAAATACCGGAAGACGCGGCTGTTTTTCACGCGGGCACGACCTGGCGGGAGGGCGCTCTCCTGAGCGCGGGCGGCCGCGTTCTCGGCGTCACGGCCCGGGGGCCCGATCTGGCGGCGGCCCGGGCCAGGGCCTACGCCCTGATGGAGCAGATCGGTTTTCCCGGCGCCCATTTTCGCCGGGATATTGCCGGAAATCCGCGATGAAAAAAATATTGGCTGTCGACGACAATATCGCCAACCTGAAACAGATCTCCGCCGTGCTGAGCAATGAATTTGACGTGATGCTGGCGGATTCCGGGGCGATGGCCCTGCGTCTCGCCGGCGCGGAACAGCCGGATCTCGTTTTACTCGACGTGCAAATGCCGGAGATGGACGGTCTGGAAACGCTGACCCGCCTGAAAAAGGACGCCGTCCTCCGTCATATCCCCGTTATTTTCCTCACGGGGCTCAACGACGCGGAGACCGAAGTCCGGGCACTGGCGCTGGGCGCGATGGATTTTGTCGCCAAGCCGTTCGACCCGGAGATCCTCCGGCACCGGATCAGGCTGCAATTGCAGTATGCCGAATACCAGCTTTCGCTGGAAAAAACGGTGAGGGATCTGGAATATAACATCGTCGTTTCTTTTGCCGAGCTGATCGAGTGCAAGGATGAAAACGTGGGCGGCCACATCATGCGCACGGGTCAATATGTCGGACTGCTGGCCCGCCGCCTTCTGGCGGACGGCTGTTACGGCGCCCGGCTGACGGAGCGCAACGCGGAGATGATGATCCACGCGGCTCCTTTTCATGATATCGGCAAAATAGGGGTCAGCGATGTCTTGCTCCTGAAACCGGGCGAGCTGACCGACGACGAGTTCCGGGCGGTCATGCGGCACACGACCATAGGCGCGCGGGTGATAGACACGATTTACCGCCGGACGCCGACGATGGATTTTCTGCCGATGGCGCGGCAGATGGCCGAATCGCATCATGAAAAATGGAACGGCGCCGGATATCCCGCCGGTCTGCGCGGGGAGGAGATCCCTCTTTGCTGCCGCATCCTCGCGGTCGCCAATGTGTACGATTCCTGCGTGACCAGCCGCAAGCACCGGCCGGCCATGAGCCACGCCGAGGTATGCGCCCTGATCGCGGCGGGCGGCGGCGTCGATTTCGATCCCCGGGTGGTGGCGGCTTTCCAGGCGGTCGCCGATCAGTTTGAAAAAATCGACAAACAATTTGAGCCTATCATCAACGAGCTGGAATGGAGTTTACTGCCGTGAGGAAAATCCTTGTGGTTGACGACAATAAAACCACGCTGCGCGTGATCAACGCCCAGCTCTCGAACGACTACTACGTAGCGCTGGCGGCTTCCGGCGAGCAGGCGCTGCAGATCTGCGCGGCGGGAAAACCGGATTTGATCTTGCTGGATGTTTTCATGCCCGGCATGGACGGATTTGAGACGCTGCGGCAAATCAGGGCGAACACTCAGTTTATCGGGATCCCGGTCATTTTCCTCACCGGCAGCAGCGAGACCGGGGTGGAGGTAAAGGGCCTTTCGCTGGGGGCCAGGGATTTTCTGACCAAACCGGTGGAAAAGAGCGTCCTCATCCACCGCATCGACCTGCATCTGCGTTTTGCCGCCTATCAGGCGCGGCTGGAAAAAATGGTGCGGGAACTCTCGGACAGCATCGCGATCTCGTTCGCGGAAATGATCGAGTACCGGGATGAGAGCACCGGCGGGCATGTGACGCGCACGGGCCGCTTGGTCCGGCTGCTCGGCAATAAACTGATCGAGACGGAGGCTTTCGGCGATGAACTCACCCCGGCCGAACTGGATATGATGGTGCGGGCCGCGCCTTTGCACGATATCGGTAAAATAGCCATCAGCGACCGCATCCTGCTGAAACCGGACCGGCTGGACGATGAGGAATTCGCCGTCATGAAGCGGCACGCGCCTATAGGGGCCAGCATCTTGCAAAATATGTACCGGCGGATGCCGACCCAGCGCTGCCTTTACTACGCCAGCCTGATCGCCGCTTCTCACCATGAGCGTTACGACGGCAAGGGATATCCCTCGGGGCTGGCGGGAAAAGATATCCCGCTCTGCGGGCGCGTTATGGCCGTGGCGGACGTTTATGACGCTTTGACCGACGACCGGGTGTACCGGCGGGGCATCGACCGCGCCGAGGCTTTCAATATTATTATGGAAGGCCGGGGGACGAATTTCGACCCCCTGATCGTTGACGCCTTCGCGGCGCTGCGCCAAGATTTGGCGAACAAAGACTTGTAAGGTTACAGTTCGTATTTCCGAAAAACCATTAGGCCGAGGGCGGTGGACAAAAGCATGATCGCCAGCGCGTTTATCACAATGCCCGCTGTCAAGTCCGCCGAAAAACCCGCCCCGGAAACGATCGCCGCCATCCCGTGAACAGAGCGCTGAAGGCCCGCTTCGATCAGTTGCCCGGCGGCAGCCGAAAAACCGCCGATATTTCTTAACGCGGACGCCAATGTTTCACTGAGCAGTACATAAAAAAGCGCAA
>JAISEW010000052.1 GCA_031263945.1 Gracilibacteraceae bacterium
AACGCTTCGTGGTTCAATCTGCCGCACAGGATTGAACGCTTCTGGCAGACAGACAATAGCCATAAAATGGTTCCAGTTGGCGGGGGTTTTAACCCTGCAAAAACTATTATACGAGGAGAATGATATGTCAAAAAAATACGATGTCGTGATTGCGGGCGCGGGCCACGGCGGACTGACCGTCGGCTGCTATCTGGCCAAGGCCGGTCTGGACGTCTGCCTGACCGAGCGCATGGATCAAGTCGGCGGCGGAGTCATTTCCACGGAGTACGCAGCCCCTGGCTTTGTGACCGATGTTTGCTCGACTATCCACGTCATAGCTCCCCAGAGCCCCGCCATCAAATATGACGAGCTGGGACTGCAGGCCAAGTACGGCTTGAAATACCTTTATCCCGAAGTCCAGATGTGCATCCATTTTTATGACAACACGACCTTCTCAATTTTCAAATCCCTGGACGCGACTTGCCAGGAAATCGCCAAATACTCGGCTCAGGACGCGGAAAGCTACCGGAAGTTTTACCAGTGGGCCCAAGGCGGCGTCAACATGATCGTCCAGGGTTTCTTTGCGCCCCCGCCGCCTTATGGCACATTCGCCACCATGATGGACAGCAGCGAGGAAGGCCGGGAACTCCTGCGCACTATGCAGATGAGCGTACTGGACGTAATCAACGAGTGGTTCACTAATGAAAAAGTGAAGATCGCCCTGACCCGCTGGATCTCCGAGATCATGGTAGCGCCCCAGACTCAGGGCACCGGGATCATGCTCTTCGTCATGCTCGGCCTAGCCCACATGGAACCGGGCAGCGGCATGCCCGTGGGCGGCTCCGGCAAGCTCAGCGAGGCCATGGAAGCTATGATCAAGGACCACGGCGGCACCATCCTGACCAACAGTCCGGTCAAAGAGTTCATCGTCTCCGGCGGCGAGTGCAAGGGCGTCCTCTTGGAAAGCGGCGAAGAGATCCTGGCTTCTAAGATGGTCGTCAGCAATCTGAACATCAAGCAGCTGTTTCCCGGAATGGTCAAAGGCGTGGACGAAGGTTTTGTAAAACGGGTCAAGCGCCTGAAACACGCGGATTTCGCCTGCTTCCAGCAAAGTTATGCCCTGAACGAAGCCCCTGTCTACAAAAACAAGGACGTGAACCTGACCAAGGCTTTTATCACTGAATTCGCGCCGTCTTCCTTAGAGGAGTATCTGCGCTATTTTGACAATCTGAAGTACGGTATACCCGGCCACAACCCGTTGATCGCTGTCCAAAGCATCCACGATCCCAGCCGCGCTCCTGCCGGCAAGCACACGATGTATTTTTACGAATACGCGCCTTACAACCTGAAAGACGGCGGCGCCGCCAAATGGGATGAGATCTGCGACTCCTATGCGGACGACCTCTTAGCTTTCTACCGGAAGTACACGACGAACATGACCAGCGAGAATATAATCGGCCATTGGTTTGAGTCGCCGTTGGATCTGGAGCGCCGCAACAACGCCTTTGTCCACGGGGACTTCGGTCAGCTCGGCAGCTTCCAGGAGCAGTTTATGGGTAATCGCCCCCTCCCCCGTTACAACTACAAGACTCCGGTCAACAAGCTGATGATGTGCGGCGCCAGCTGTCATCCCGGCTCCGGAGTGTCCTGCGGCGGGCGGGCGCCGGCCCGGGCGATTTTGGACGAAATGGGGATCAGCCTTGACGACGTCGTGAAATAAGGAGGCGTCATGAAGCTTTACAGCAGAGAAAACCAGATTATGGTCGATGTCACGAAGCTCACGCCGGACGGCGCCGACCTTGAGATGAACGCCAAACTCATGGACGCGTACTCTATGCCGATCCTCCTGCGCCCCGAGGAGATACCGGAGGCTTTCGCGCTCCTGAGCCCGGGGATCGTCAAGCACCTGTTGCTGATGGCCCGCGAAGGCTGCAAAAGAGCCGGCGTATTCCCCCCTGATCCGGCGGTTCTCTGGCGGAAGACCAAAAAGGCGATAACGGAACACCCGTTTTCATCCTGCGTCGCCGCCGGCCTGGGGCTGAGCGCGGGACTGACTCTGGCCCTGGTGTTCCGCAAACGACCTTAGCAGGTCTGCCGCCATGCTTTAAGCGCAGTTCTGAACCGCAGGGCGGTTGTTCGCAATCGCCCTGCTCTTCAATATACGAGGAGGTAACACAATGCCCAGCAACTTGAACCAAGTGTTGGCGAAGCCGCTCCGCATAGGGAACATCACCGCTAAAAACCGGATCTGGCTGTCGCCGATGGAGAGCAACACCTGCTCGGTCAATGGTGAAATCACAGAAGTGCAGCTTGCCCACTACGAAGCGCGGGCCAGAGGCGGGGTCGGGCTAATCGTCCAGGAATTCACGGCAGTGGATGGCAAATACTGTATCAAGCCTGTGCAGACTCGCATCGATCACGACAAGTACAAGGTCGGGCTATCCCGGCTCGTCAGCGCCGTCCACGCCTACGGCACGCCGATCATCTGCCAGCTGCACCACGCCGGCATGTTTTCGGAAGACCCCGTGTCGCCCTCCGGCGTGGCCACCTACGAGCTGGGCAAGGGTCACTACATCCAGCCTCGGGTCATAACGACGGAGGAAATCGAGACGGCTCGGGATAAATTCATCGCAGCCGCGGTGCGGGCGCAGGAGATCGGCTATGACGGCGTCGAGCTTCATGGCGCCACCGCCTATCTTTTAGCGCAGTTCTTCTCGCCTTACAATAATAAGCGGACGGATAAATATGGCGGCGGCATAGAGGGCCGCATGCTGCTGGCGCTGGAGATCGTCCGCGGCATCCGGCAAAAATGCGGGCCGAACTACGCCGTGGGCTACACAATGGCGGACAAGGACTGGCTCCCCGGCGGCGTGGACCGGGACGACGCCGTCATTTTCGCCAAGAGCCTGGAGCGGGAAGGACTCACTTATCTGGATTTCCAGACCGACGGCACCTATGAGACTTTCACCCTTGAGCAATGCGCGGCAGGCGCCCGCCGTCAGCCCAAGGGCACTTTCGGCACGACCAAAGTTTACAAGCAATTCCTGCGTATCCCCGTCACCTGCCGCTCGGCTGGCGAATATGACCCCGCGGTCTGGGAGGACGCTGTCAAAAACGGCTATGTAGACGCCGTGCGGGTAGCCAAGCCCCATCTTGCCGACCCGGAACTGGCGAGGAAAGTTTTGAGCGGCAGAACGGAGGATGTGCGCCCCTGCATCAAGTGCCTGAACTGTCTGGATAGCGCTGTCGTCCGGCATATGTCTTTGAACTGCTCAGTCAACAGCGGCTGCGCCCACGGCGAGAAGCCATTGGAGCCCGCCCGCGCCGTCAAAAAAGTCGCTGTGATTGGCGGCGGCCCGGCCGGACTTGAGGCGGCTCGCGTGGCTGCGGCGCGGGGGCATATAGTAACGCTGATTGAAAAACAGGATCATTTGGGCGGCAATTTCTATATCGCGTCCTTGCCGGTTGGCAAAGAGGATTTTCTCAGGTTTGTCGTCTGGGCTGAAAGCCAGTGCCGGAAATTGGGCGTTGACATCCGCTTGAACACAGAGGATGCCGTCAAGACGGTCAAAGAGTTAAGCCCCGACGCGGTCATTCTCGCGACGGGGGCTAAACCTGTGGTCCCGCCGATAGAGGGCGTCAGCCAACCCCATGTCGTTTTGGCGCAGGATGTTTTGCAAGGCAAAGTCAATGTCGGTAAAAAAGTGGTCGTCATCGGCGGCGGCGAGGTGGGGTTGGAAACGGCGGATACGCTTTTGTTCAAAGATATTGCCCATGAGGTGACAGTCGTTGAGATCCTGCCTGAGGTCGGGCGGGACATGGCCGGTATGGACAAGGCTTCGCTGTTTGGCAACCAGTTCCCGAAGTATATCCCCCACCGGCTGAGGCTGGTCTGCGACTCCAGTGTCGAGCGGATCCTGGAGAAAAAAGTCCTGGTGCGCGACCGGAACTGGCGGAGCAGCGAGATCGAGGCCGACACCGTAGTCGTGGCGGCAGGTTACTCGGCAGATCGTTCCCTTTATGACGCTGTCAGCGAGCTTGTCGGCGAAGTGTACGTCGCCGGCGACGCCGTTCGCGCCCGAAAACTTGTCAACGCCGTACACGAAAGCAACAACTATGCCAGACTTCTCTGACTGGCGGCAATAAGGCGTAATGCTTGCAAATCCGCCGCATCAGGTATATACTTACAATAAGGGAGATGAGGCCGAGATGCAAGGCACGAGCGCAATTGAGGCTGCTAAGGGGTTTAGCGAAACCAAGCAGAAAATCCTCATGGCCGCGTCGGAGGTTTTCGCCGAAAACGGCTTCCGCTACGGCACCATCCGCGAGATCGCCGAAAAAGCGGGGGCCAATGTCGCCGGGGTCAACTATTATTTCAGCAGCAAGGAAGAGCTTTATTTTTTCGTGGTTCGCTACTGGCTGGAAATGACGTTCCACGATTTTCCCTATGCGGAGCTTGCTGATCAGGGCCTACCCGCCAGAGAGCGTTTCCTGTTTTTCATTCGGGCTACCGTGAGCCGCGTTTTCGACCCGACCCGACCCGCCGCCTACGCCATGCTTTTCATTCGCGAGGCCACGATTGAGCAGACCGAGGTTTTTGACGAACTCATTCGCGAGACCGTCGCCCCAAACACCGCTCTCCTGCGCTCTATCATCAATGAACTCACTGAAGGCCGATTGGACGACGCGGGCCTGGATTTTTACGCCGCCAACACCATCGGCCAGTGCCTTTTTTTCCATATAAACCGCAAGATCATCCACTCTACTTTCAATATTGATCTCGACCGGGAAGGCGCCGCAGAGGAACTTGCGGCCAGGATCAGCGCCTACGCTCTGGGGGCTGTCACATCTATCCTATAAACATCGCGTCGCCGAAGCTGTAAAACCTATATCTCTGGCGCACGGCCTCCGCGTAGGCCGCCAGGACGTTTTCCCGGCCGGCGAAAGCGCTGACCAGCATCAGCAAAGTGGAACGCGGGAAATGGAAATTCGTGATAAGCGCGTCAATCGCCTGGAAGCGAAAACCCGGGTAAATAAATATATCCGTCCGCCCCTCTCCGGCCTCTATCCGTCCGGTCCGCGCCGCCGCCGCTTCCAGCGTTCGCGCCGCGGTCGTGCCCACGGCGATCACGCGCCGGCCTTCGGTTTTGGCCCGCCGCAAAGCCGCGGCCGTCTCGGCCTCCAGGCGAAAATACTCGCTGTGCATGACATGTTCTTCCACGGTATCCGTTTGGACGGGGCGAAAAGTCCCCAGGCCCACATGCAGCAATATTTCCCGCGTTTCCACGCCGCGGCCCCTGATTCGCTCCAGCAAAGCCGGGGTAAAATGCAGCCCCGCCGTAGGAGCGGCCGCCGAACCGACCTCCCGTCCGTACACCGTCTGATATCTCTCGCCGTCCGCCAGCGGCGCCGTTATATAGGGCGGCAGCGGCACTTGCCCCGCCCGATACAATTCATCCTCCCAAACCCCTTCCGTGCTAAAAGACATGACGCGCGCACCCGGATCGCCGCCGTCCGCGCTCCGCACCACGCCGCGCAGACGGCCGCCGGCGAAAACGACTGTCTGCCCCGGTTTCAGACGCCGGGCCGGTTTGAGCAGTACATCCCATAAAATTCCATCTGCCGGCGGCGCCGGCGTCCGAGGGGAAAGGAGCAAAACCTCCACGCGCCCGCCCGTACCTTCTTTGCGGCCCAAAAGCCGCGCCGGCAGCACCCGCGTATTGTTCAGCGCCAGCACGTCCCCCGGCCGCAGCAGTTCCGGCAGATCGCGGAAAAACCGGTGTTCCGGGCGCCCGCTCCCGTCACGCGCCAGCACCATCAGGCGGGAAGCGTCCCGCTCGGGCAGCGGCGTCTGGGCGATCAGCTCCGGCGGCAGCTCATAGTCAAACAGATCAGTCCGCATCAAAAATACTCGGCTCCTTGACCGGCGCCGATTTTCCCGGCGCGGTCCGGCCAAAATAGCTGAAAGCTTCCGCGGTCGCCACTCTGCCCCGCGGCGTCCGCATGATAAACCCCTGCTGCAGCAAAAACGGCTCCACCACGTCTTCCAGCGTATCGGCCTCTTCGCCCGCCACCGCCGCAAGGGTTTCCAGCCCCACCGGCCCGCCGTCAAATTTTTCGATTATGGCCCGCAGCACTTTTTGATCCAGATAGTCAAAACCGCGTGGGTCCACGTCCAGCCGGCTCAGGGCTTCGGAAGCCGTCGACCGGTCCACTTCCGCCCGCCCCCAGTCCAGAGCGTAATCGCGAATACGTTTTAACAGCCTGTTGGCCACGCGCGGCGTCCCCCGCGAACGCCCGGCGATCTCCAGCGCCCCTTCTTCTGTCAGCGGCAGATTCAAAATACGCGCCGTGCGCCGGATGATCAGCACCAATTCTTCCGGCGGATAATATTCCAGGCGGCAATTCACGCCGAACCTGTCCCGCAGCGGCGAGGACAGCATCCCGGCCCGCGTCGTCGCTCCGACCAGAGTGAACGGCGAAAGCGACAGGCGCACGGAACGCGCGCTGGGGCCTTTGCCGATCATGATATCCAGGCAGCAGTCCTCCATGGCCGCGTAAAGCACTTCCTCCGCCGTCCGGCTCAAACGGTGGATCTCGTCGATAAACAACACGTCGCGCGTCTCCAGCGACGTGAGCAGCGCGGCCAGATCGCCCGGGCGTTCGATGGCCGGCCCCGAGGTCGCGCGCATGTTCACGCCCAGCTCACAGGCGATTATGCCCGCCAGCGTGGTTTTTCCCAGGCCGGGCGGGCCAAAAAGCAGGACATGGTCCAGAGCTTCTCCGCGGGCGAGCGCGGCGCGGATAAAAACAGCCATATTGTCCTTCACCTTGCCCTGCCCGATATAGTCCGTCAGGCGCGTCGGCCTCAGCATTTCCATTTCCGCTCCCAGATCTTCCGGCTGCCTGAGCGAGGTGATCAGCCGTTCTTGCATGGATATCGCTCCTTTGGCGGCTCTTTATTTTCCGCGGGCCAGCAGGCGCAGGGCCCGCTGGATCTGCTCCGCCGAACTCATCTCTCCCGCTTCGCTTTGTACTTTGTTCAGGGCGTGCCGCGCTTCCAGGCGGGCAAAACCGAGCGCCAGCAAAGATTCCATCGCCTCGTCGCCGCTCCCGGCCGCTCCCGGCAGACCTTCGCCTGCCGCGGCGTCCGCCGGTTCGTCCTCTAGTTTTCCTTTTAATTCCAATATAAGCCGTCTGGCCGTTTTCAGCCCGATCCCCGGCGCCCTGGTCAGCGTGGCCGCGTCTTCCGCCGCGATGGCTTTTTTCACTTCCGCGCCGGCAAAAGCGGATAAAACGCCCAGCGCCACTTTGGGACCGACGCCGGAAACACTGATCAGCAGGCGGAAAAGGTTTTTTTCTTCCGGGCTGCCAAAACCGTAAAGCGATATATCGTCTTCCCGCACCAGCATCACCGTGTATAAAACGATCTCCTGGCCGGCGCTCAAACCGGCGGCCAGCCGCGTGGGCACGCCGGCTTCCAGCCCCACGCCGCCGACGGAAACAGTCACCTGGTCCGCTGTCAGAAACTCGATTTTGCCTCTGAGGAATCCTATCACTGTTTACCCTCCATCCGCTTGCCTTGCCGGTCTGCGGCTGTGCGCGTGACAAACGGCCACCGCCAGCGCGTCGGCCGCGTCGTCCGGCTTCGGCGTCTCCGTCAGTCCCAGGATCGCCCGCACCATGAATTGGATCTGCTGTTTGTCCGCCCGGCCATACCCGACCACCGCCTGTTTGACCTGCAAAGGGGTATATTCGTATACCGGCAGTCCCTGTCTGGCCGCCGCCAGCAAAACCACGCCTCTCGCCTCGCCCACGGAGATAGCCGTCGTCCGGTTGCGATTGAAAAACAGTTCCTCCACCGCCACTTCCTCCGGACGGTACAGGCCGACGGTTGATTCCATTTCCTGGAAAATAGAAAGCAATCGCTGCTCCAGCGGACGATCCGCCGCTGTGCGCCATACGCCGTATTTCAGCGCGCTCAGCCGGCCGGCCTTGGACTCGATCAGGCCGAACCCCATGATGGCCGTTCCCGGGTCAATCCCTAAAATACGCATCCGCCGCTAGAGTTCATCCGGATTCAAGGCGTCCGAGAGCTCGAAATTCGTGTATACGTTTTGCGCGTCGTCGTGTTCATCCAAAGCGTCGATCAGTTTGATTATTTTTTTCGCCTGCTGGGCGTCGTCGATTTCCGCTTTGTTTTCCGGCACGAGGTTCAGCGCGGCCTGTTCCGGTTTTATCCCCGCCAGCAGCAGGGCGGCCCGCACCGCCTCCAGATCCGCCGCGTCCGTAAAAACCTCGAAACTGTCCTCATCCGTCTCGACTTCTTCCGCCCCCGCTTCCAGCGCCGCCATGAGAAAATCATCCTCCGTCCAGTCGCAGTCCGCCCGGGAAACCGTGATCTGTCCCTTTTCCCGGAACATCCACCCCACGCAGCCGGTCTCGCCCAGATTGCCGCCGTTTTTCGTGAAAATATGCCGCACTTCCCCGGCCGTGCGATTGCGGTTATCCGTCATGATATCCACCATCACGGCCACCCCGCCGGGCGCGTATCCCTCGTAGCGCAGTTCCTCGTAGACCGTGCCCTCTCCGCCGCCCACACCTTTTTGGATGGCGCGCTGGATATTATCGCCGGGGAGATTTGCCGCCTTCGCGTTGTCGATCGCTATTTTCAGGCGAAAATTCCCGCCCGGATCACCGCCGCCCTCTTTGGCCGCCACCATGATCTCCCGCGCCATTTTCGTGAAGATCCGCCCTTTGGCCGCGTCAGTCCGCGCTTTTTTGTGTTTGATATTCGCCCATTTTGAATGACCCGACACGGAAATCCCTCCTTAAAACTTAGTCCTTATCCTTAGTCAGCGCGGCGACGGCGCGCCGGATATCGCCCCAGTCCTTGCAGCGCGTGACCAGCGGCAATTCTTTTTCCGTTCGGTTATAAAAAGCGTCCAGCAGCAGGACGGGCACTCCGACCGCCGCTATTTGCCCGGCGTTGCTCAGAAAATCGTCGACGAAGACCTCGACGTTTTCCGCCAGCGCCACTTCCGCCTTCGGGCCGCCGGAAACGCAGAACAACCGGCGCGGATCCAGACCGTGCCCCTCCAGCCAGGCGCGCGTCACTTCCTCCTCCCGTCCCGCCTTGCGCGCCGTGACATAGATCATCTCATACCCATTTTTTTCCAGCCAGGCGATCCCCGCCGCCGCGCCCGCCACCATTTCCGCCTCGCCAAAGACTTCCTCCGCCCGTTCCGTTATAACGCGGCCTATTTCCTCCCGCGGCACGCCGTAATAGCGGGCCAGGTCAAAATGATCCCCCTGGGCGAATTTTTGCGGAAAACTCCGGTCCAAAACCTTTATCACATGGGGCAGGCTGTTAGCCACCACCCCGTCCAGATCCAACCCTATCTTCATGCTATTCTCCGTATAATCTTTTCATCTCGGCTCGCGCCGCGCCGATGGCCTCCCGCACCGCTTCCGGCGCCGGCCCCCCCGGAACGCGCCGCGCCCGGACGCATGTTTCGAGGCTCAGGGCGTCGTACACGTCGTCTTCGATCTCGGCGGCGGCGGCCTGGAGTTCCGCCAGCGGCAAATCTTCCAAGGCGCAGCCCTTTTGCCCGCATAAAAGGACCAGACGGCCGACGATGGCGTGCGCCTCCCGGAAAGGCACCTGTTTCCGCGCGAGATAATCAGCGAGGTCCGTCGCGTTCATGAAGCCTTTTTTCGCCTCCGCGGCCAGCCGCTCCTTATGCACGGTCATGGTCCTGAGCAGCGGCGCCATTATCAGCAGGCATTTTTGCGCGGTGTCCACGGCGTCGAACACAGATTCCTTATCCTCCTGCAAATCCTTGTTATAGGCGAGCGGCAGCCCTTTCATCACCGTGAGCAAAGCGACGAGATCGCCGTAGACCCGCCCGGTTTTGCCGCGCACCAACTCCGCCACATCCGGGTTTTTCTTCTGAGGCATAATGCTGGAACCCGTGGCGTAAGCGTCGTCCAGAGTGATAAACCCGAACTCGCCGCTCGACCACAAGATGATTTCCTCGGACAGACGGCTCAGATGCATCATGACGAGCGCCGCCGCCGCCAAAAATTCCAGGGCAAAATCCCGGTCGCTCACCCCGTCCAGGCTGTTCAGCGTCACCCCGGCAAAATCCAGCTCCCGCGCCACTTCTTCCCGCCGGAGCGGAAACGTCGTCCCGGCCAGCGCCCCTGAACCCAGAGGCGAGTAGTTCATCCGGCGGCGAGCGTCGGTCAGGCGGTCCATATCCCGTAAAAACATGGCGGCGTAAGCCATAAAATGATGGCCCAGCGTGATCGGCTGCGCTTTTTGCAAATGCGTATACCCCGGCGCCCACGTTTCCGCGTGTTCTTCCGCCAGAGCCAGCAGCGCCTGAATGAGCGCGGCGAGCAGATCCTTGGTCTTGTCCGTCTCCGCGCGGAGAAAAAGCCGCAGATCCAGCGCCACCTGATCATTGCGGCTGCGCCCGGTGTGCAGCTTTTTGCCCACGGAGCCGACGCGCTCCGTCAGCAGTTTTTCCACGTTCATATGGATGTCTTCCGCGCCTTTTTCCAATTCGGCCTTCCCCTGGGCGATATCTTCCCGGACGGATCGCAGCCCGGCAATGATCCGCTCCGCTTCCTCCGGCGTGAGGACGCCCGCCCGGCCCAGCATGGCGGCGTGCGCGATACTGCCGGCTATATCCTGCTCGTACAGGCGCCGGTCAAACGAGATGGATGAGTGGAAATCTTCCGCCAGCGCGTCCGTGTCTTTTTCAAAGCGCCCCCCCCAAAGTTTCATGCCCGCCCTTCTTTCCTCATGTATTAACGCTATTATACCGCAAAACGGACGCTTTATCCAGCCCCGGAACCCCGGTCAAGCGGTTTAACCGCTTACAGGGCGCTTGATCAACGGCAAAAGCGTAACGGCGATATGTTCTGGTATGCTATCTGTTTTCCATATTTTCCCATTCTGCTTTTGTATCCATTCCGTTGATTTTTCCGGAAAAAGTTCCTCTGGCCTTATATATTGGTTTGTTATTCTTTAAATATTCGTTTATTATGATTTCATTCTGATAATATTTTTCAGTTGATTCAATTATGTCTTTTCCGATATTTTTACCATTGAATATTTCATCAACTGTTAATGTTTTTCTAATTTCGGCGTATTCACCAGGATGAGATATTTCAGATGAAACCCTTTTGTCAAATTTACCCAGCCAATTTTTCCAATATTCCCAATTTTCCAATGTTAATTTAAATATATGATCATTCAATAAAGTTAATTCATAAACATCAGTCCAATCATCAACATCATTGGAAAAAATGCACTTAAAATAATATCCTTTACCATTATGCCCGGCAATACCTTCAATGATTGTCATATCCCAAAAATTATTAACA
>JAISEW010000165.1 GCA_031263945.1 Gracilibacteraceae bacterium
CGCTGCTCACTCTGCTCAAATGAGTTCGCTCCCCACCTTGACGACTATCTCCTACAACCGATCCAAAAGACATTCAGGGATGCTTGGGCGGCATGATTATACCATGCCTGTCTACCCCCAAAATATAGTCACACCCTTGTTCAATTTATGCCCCCGATCAATAAGGGTTGGGAAAAGCGCGTATATCCATAAACAGGTATAAAACGAGAGCAATTGCCGCGATTGCCGCGATGGTGAGCAAAACACCTTTCAGCAACGACTTATTCATCCCTTTTTTCCATCTCCGGGACAGATTTTTCACCGCTTCGGCTTCATCCAGATTTTGCTCCGTTCTGTCAAGCGGCAGCGGTTTTTGCATGGCCCGCAGTTCGGCTTGGCATTTGTCACAACCCAAAAGATGGTCTTCGACCGCCGCCTTGCTGTCGTTACTGCAAACGCCGTCAAGATACAGGGGCAGCAGATCTTTTATTATCTCGCATGACATTTTCATTCCATCTCCTCCTGCAATTGCTTTTTCGCCCGATAAAAAATCAGCCTCGCCCAGCTGCCGGTTTTCCCGAATAACGCGCCGATCCGCGCAAATGGCAGTTCCCCGAAAACCCGCAAAGCGAAAACTTCCTTGTATGGCTCGCTTAGATCATGAAGCAGGATGTGCAGCCGTTTCGCCGCGTCCCTGTCCAGAAAATCCGCTTCTATGTCCGCCGCCGGCAAGTCCGTATCGCCGCTGGAAACATATCGCTTTCGTTTTTGGCAGTGAGAAAAATAAGTGTTTTTCGCGATCTGGCAAAGCCATACATAGAGCTTGCACGCGCCGGTAAACCGGTCAATGCTCCGCATGGCCTTAAAAAATGTTTCCTGCGTGATTTCTTCCGCGGTCGCCTCGTCCCGGCAAAGAGACAAGGCGTATTTATATACGCCGGAAAAATGTTCGCTGTATATTTGCTCAAAGTCCAGCGCCACCCCATCATCTCCGTTCTGTATATAAGACTCGGCTGCAGCAAAAACGTTTCAAAAGTTTCAAATTTTTTCTTCAGGCGTTTTTGCTTGTCTCCTTGATTTTTCCAGTCAACTGCGTCTCGCGAGAGAAAACACCCGATATTGTTTTTTGCCCTTGGGAGTGCTACAATAACACGGGCAGGGGTTCAAAATTTGAACCCCTATGACTTAAAGAAGCAGGAGCGCTGATAAAATGAACACGGTTTTATTTGATTTGGACGGGACCCTTTTGCCGATGGATCAGGATCATTATATCGAGGCTTACCTGAACATGCTCGGGGAGCATTTTGCCGCGGATTACGACCCGGAGGCCCTGCGGGAAGCCATCCTGCGCGGCACGGGCGCCATGATACAAAACGACGGCAGCCGCACAAACGAAACCTGTTTCTGGCAGGTTTTGTCCGCCGCGCTCGGCGCGGGGGTGAGCGGCCGCAAAGCGGATTTCGACGCTTTTTACCGCGAGCGGTATAATGACCTCCGCTCCGCGGCCGGGTTCACGCCTCTGGCGGCGGAAACGGTCAAAGCGCTGAAGGAAAAGGGCTACAGCCTGATCCTCGCCTCTAACCCTCTGTACCCGGAAATAGCGACCAGGGCGCGCATGCGCTGGGCCGGCCTCCGGGAGGAGGATTTTCTTTTGGTCACGGCCTACGAAAAATTCAGCTATTGCAAACCCAATATCTTGTATTACAGGGAAATACTGGCGATATGCGGACGCGAGCCGCGGGATTGCCTGATGGTGGGCAACGATGTGGACGAAGATCTCTGCGCCGCGGAGATCGGCCTGGAAACCTGGCTTTTGACGGATTGGCTGATCAACCGGCAAAACCGGGACATCAGCTCTCACCGCCGCAGCACCATGGCGGAATTTCGGACTCAGGTCAATTCTTGGAAAAAAGTCACAGACTCGTGACAAAATTTACGGTTTTTTTAATTGCTTCATATTGTAATTTGTGATAATGTATATGCAAGCAACGCACTCGGATTTAAGGGAGGTTTTCGTATGGAATTCGACAATGTATTTTCAATTCCCAAGCACAGCCATTTTTCTTGGGAACAATTGGGCGATATAAAGGAGGGGCGCGGGGATCTGGGGGAAGAAATGCCCGTACTCGTCTACCGTCTCATGCAGTACACGATGCTGGACGTCCTGGGGCATGTCTACGGGGAAGACGTGGCGAACGAGCATTTTCGCGCCGCCGGTCATCTGGCCGGTACGGAGTTTTCCAAAAACGTGCTGGATCTGGAGGTCGATTTTGACGCTTTTGTCGCCAATTTGCAGAAATCGCTGATGGACCTGAAGATCGGCATCCTGCGCATGGAGGCTTTTGACCCGGAAACGGGGAACGTGGTGTTGACCGTGGGGCAGGATCTGGACTGCAGCGGTCTGCCCATCACGAACGAAAACGTTTGCAATTACGACGAGGGCTTTATCGCCGGCATCCTGGAAGCGTACACCGGCAAGAAGTACGATGTGCGCGAAGTGGATTGCTGGGCGAACGGCGATCGCGTCTGCCGTTTTAACGGGCGGGCCATTTCGTGAGGCGGCGCCTTATATAGCGTATACAGAAAGTAGGCGAGAAGTCATAGCGGATCCCGCGGCGGAACTTTTATTTCAATACTTGCGTGATGTGCTGTATAATCCCGCGGACGCCAAGCTGGACGCGGAAAAACTACCGGAAGATTTCCAGATGCTGGGAAAAGGGCTGCAGTATTTTGTAGCCAGCGTGCAGGAGGTGCGAGCTTTAGCCAAAGCCCTGGCGAGCGGGGATTTGAACGCCGCGCTCCCTTCCTCCGGCAACGAGCTGGCCGCTCCCCTCAAATCTTTGCACGCTTCCCTGCGGCATCTGACCTGGCAAACATATCAGGTGGCGAGAGGCGACTACAAACAGCGCGTCAATTTTATGGGCGAATTCGCCGTCTCCTTCAACATGATGGTCGAGCAGCTGCAGGAAAACCGCGTCGCCCTCATCAACGAAATTGAGAAAAGCGACCGCAAAGCGCTGGAGCTGGAACAGAGCAACAGCCTTTTTGCCGCCATCACGGCGGAGATATCACAGTGGATCATCGTCATCGACCGCAACACCTTTGAGTGGCTTTTTTCCAATCATACACCGGAGATCATGCTGACGCGCGAGCAGTTTCAGTCGCAGCTGGAAAAATGGCTCGTGCATTATGTGCGCCGTTTTAACGACGAGGAAAGCGCGGAGCAAACCGGGCTCCCTCAGCCCGCGGCGAGAAAAGAGAGCATGTCCGTGGAAATGGAATTGATCCATGAAAGCGAGGTGCAGTATTTCGGCGTGCGCATCTACCCCCTGCAATGGCAGGACAGGCGGGCGCTGGCCTGTGTGCTTTCCGACATCAGCGACGAGAAAAAACATATGCTGGAATTGGAAGATTACGCTTTCCGCGATCCGCTGACCAAAAAATTCAGCCGGCATTACGGCATGAAAACCTTGCATGAAATGCTGGCGGCGGGCAAGTCGTTCGCGCTTTGTTTTGTCGATCTGGACAATCTCAAATATGTGAACGACGTGTTCCTGCATGTGGAAGGGGACGCCTATATAATGCGCATCGTCAAGACTCTGGACGAATTCGCTCCCGACGCCGTCATCTGCCGTTTGGGCGGCGACGAGTTCATGCTGATCGCCGAGGGCTGGTCCATGGAAGCGGCGGAAGCCCGGCTGGAAGAATTGCGCGACGCGCTGCAGCAGGATCACAACACGCCGGAGGCTAAATACAGCCACAGTTTCAGTTACGGCGTCGTCGAGAGCGGCGGGACGGAAGACCTTCCCGCCAGCGAATTGCTGACCCTCGCCGACGAAAAAATGTACGCCTATAAACGCGCGCATAAAGTGCAGCGCGGGGCGCCGCCGGGCGCGGCCCCGGCGGCAGCGGAACATAGCTTAGGGAAATAAGTCACATAAGTCAGAAAGTCGCAACACTGAGACGTTTTTCCTCGCCGTCAGACCCCCCAACTCTCTGAATTGTAATCGTTTGCGAGGCGTTTGAAAAAAATTTCAGAATAAGGATTGCATTTTCTCCCGTCCGTTGATATAATAAGAAAAGTCTCAAACTGAATTAAATGCCCCGCCTGTTCCTGAAATGAGAGACCACGAGGAAGGTGATGTACATGAAAAACAAAAAAACGCTGACGGCCGCCTTATGCGCCGCTTTACTCCTGCTGCTCTTGCCGGCCTGCGGCGGCGTCCCGGCCGAACCGCAGCAGGCCGCGGCCCCGCCGGAAGCGGAAACCACGGCGGAATGGCCTTTAACGCCGATCGTGGTGGAGGAGGAATCCGTGCCGCTGGCCTGGGGCGTGGCGAACGTCAAGACCCCGACCGCGCCGGGAACCCTGGCCTACGATAACAACAAAGCCCGGATCGACGCCTCCAACGCTTCGGAAGGCTACGTCATGATCAGCTACAAAGGCAGCGTCCCCAAAATTAAAGTGCAGATCACAAAAAACGGCAGCGCCACGACTTACACCTATAATCTGAATTCAGCCGGAACGGCGGAAGTTTACCCGTTCACGGAAGGCAACGGCGTTTACACGGTCAAAGTGCTGGAAAACGTCAGCGGCACGAGTTATGCCCTCGCTCTTTCGCAGGAACTGGACGTAAACCTCGCGAACCAATTTTTACCTTTTCTCTATCCGAACCAATATGTGAACTTCAACGCCGGCTCCCAGGCCGTGATCAAGGCGGCGGAACTCTCGGCCGGCGCGGCCAGCGACTTGGACGTCATCAAGAATGTCTACGAATATGTTATCGCTCACGTCACTTACGATCACGAAAAAGCGGCCACCGTCCAATCGGGCTATCTGCCGGTCGTGGATACGACGCTCGCCACCGGCAAGGGCATCTGTTTTGACTACGCGGCGCTGATGAGCGCGATGCTGCGTTCGCAGGGCGTCCCCACCAAACTGACGGTCGGCTATGTCTCCGGCGGCATCTATCACGCCTGGGTCAGCACCTATGTGCAAAACGTCGGCTGGGTCAACAGCATGATCTATTTCGACGGCGTCAATTGGAAACTCATGGACCCGACTTTTGCCGCCAACGCGGACAACAGCAAGGCGATCAACGAATTCATCGGTAAAGGCACTAATTACTCCGAGAAATACGCTTATTGACAGACCCGGGGCTTTGTGGCATAATGAGCGGTATGCCGGAACAAAAACAGGAAAAGAATAAACGAAAACAGCTGTCTCCCAGCGAGCTGGCTGTTTTCTGCGCTCAAATGGCCATGATCCTGAAAGCGGGCATCGTCGCGGCCGAAGGGGTGGCGGTCATGGCCGCCGACGCGCCGAATCCCGAAGGTCAGGCTATTTTGCGGGACGTATCCGACGTCATGGAGGCGGGCGGCGCGTTCGCGGACGCCTTGGAGTCGGCGGCCTGTTTTCCTTCATATATGACGGATATGGCCCGCGTCGGCGAGCGGGCGGGCAAATTGGAAGAAGTGCTGACTTCGCTGACCGGGTATTACGAGCGGGAGGAGGCGCTGCGGCGGAACCTGCGCGGCGCCGTGACTTACCCGCTCGTGATGATCACGATGATGTGTCTGGTGATCGCGGTTTTACTTATAAAAGTGCTGCCGGTGTTCAACGAAATGTTTTTGCAGCTGGAGCGGGAGATGACGGGCTTTTCACTCATCTTGCTGCGCGGGGGCCAGTGGCTCGGGCGCTGGTGGCCGGCGGCGCTGGGCCTGATCGCGGCGGTGATTTTGGCCATCGTCATCCTCGGCCGCTCGGCGGGCGGCAAACGCGCGCTGAACCGCTTCTGGTCCCGTCTCATTTTCACGCGCTCGCTCATGGCCCATATCGCCTCCAGCCGCTTTGCCTCCGCGATGGCCCTGATGCTGCAGAGCGGCATGGATACGGAGGAGGCGCTGGATATGACCGGCCGCGTCGTCGGTCAGGAGACGCTGCGCGAAAAGATCCGGGTCTGCCAGACGGAAATCGCGGACGGGCGGTCACTGGCGGAAGTGCTGGAAGAACAGCGGATCTTTCCCGGCCTTTACGCCAAAATGGTGACGGTCGGTTTTAAAACCGGCACCGTGGATGAAGTGATGAGCAAACTGGCCGAGCGCCTGGACGCCGAAACGCAGACCAGTCTGAACCGGCTGGTCGCGATGATCGAACCGACGCTGGTGGTGATCCTCTCCGTGCTGGTCGGCGCGATTTTGCTGTCGGTCATGCTGCCGCTGGCGGACATCATGTCCACGCTGGGCGCCTGAGCCATGCGCAACCGTTTTACGAAAGAGCGCGGCGGTCGTTTCGCTTTTATCAAAACCTGGGGCATATCGCTGGTGTTTTTCGCCGGCGTTATTTTGGTTTGCTGGCAGGGACTGAGCCGGACGGACGCCGCCGCCGCGGCGGAAAAACTGGAGACGGCGCGCAAAGCCGTGGTGCAGGCGGCGGTGCATTGTTACGCTCTGGAGGGGGAATATCCGCCCGATATGCTTTATCTGCGCGACCATTACGGTCTGCGCCTGGACCGGAATTATGTTTACCATTATGAGGCTTTTGCCTCCAATATAATGCCTGACATCACCGTGCTGCCCAGAAACGGCCCGCTGGCGGAGGGTGAGTGATGGAGCGGCGCGGGCATCTGGCGGACACTTTGTTTCTTCTGGCCCTGTTCGGCGTGCTGGCGGCGTCGGCCCTGTTCGTGGTCATGACGGGGACGAATGTCTACCGCCAGACGGTGACGCGGATGGACGACCATTTCGATTTGCGCACGCCGCTCGCTTATGTGACGGCCAAGGTGCGGCAAAGCGACGACGCCGGCGCGGTTTACCTGGCGGAATTGGGCGGGGGACCGGCGCTCGTGCTGGAGCAGGTTTTCGGGGATTCCGTCTACCAGACGTGGATCTATTATCATGAAGGCGCCTTAAAAGAGGTGCTGCTGGAAAAAGGCGCGAAGCTGGAGCCGAGTTACGGTCTCGCCATCATGGAAACGCCGGGTTTCAGCATGGAGAGGGTGGAGGACGGCCTGTTGCGCTTCACGGCCCTGGACGCCTCCGGCGGCGAGATGACGCTGGAACTGAGCTTGAGGAGTTCCTGATATGGAAAAACCGCGCTCTTCTTCCAAATCAAGCCTTTTTTTGCTGGAAATGATAATAGCTATCCTTTTTCTGGCCGTGGCCGCCGCGGTGTGTATGCGTCTGTTCGCGCAGGCGCACGTCACCGGCGCGGAGAGCGAAAACCTGACGCGGGCGGTGATGGCGGCGCAGAGCCTGACGGAAAACCTGAAAGCCGCTCCGGCGCCGGAGGAATGGCTCGTGACCGCTCCGGGCGCGCGCGTTCTCCGAGATGGTGAATTATGGGAATTTTGTTATAGCGCGGACTGGCGCCTGCTGGCGGCAGGCGACGCGGAGACGGCGCCGGCCTTTTGGCTCCAGGTGCGGGAGACGGACAGCGGCGGCGGGTTGTGGCAAGCGGAGACAGCCGTTTACAGCCGCGGCGGCGCCGAACCGTTTTTGACCTGGCCTTGCGCCGTTTATACCGCGCCGGCAGGAAGCCGGGTCCCATGAGCGAAAAACAACAGACGGGCGGCCTGAGCGTAGGCGGTTCTTCGATTTTGGTGATCTTTGTCGTGCTGTCCCTCACGATTTTCGCCGCGCTTTCTTTTATGTCGGCCCGGGCGGATCTGCGGCTGGCGGAAAAACAGGCGCAGTCAGCGCTGGAGTATTACGCGGCGGACAGCGCGGCCACCCGAACTCTGGCGGCGGTGGACGCCAGGCTCCGCGGTCTGAGTCTTTCTCCCAACGCGGAGGCCCCGTCTTACGCGGAGACCGCCGCCGGCGCTTTGAGCGCTCTGGCGGGCCTGGAGCTGGAACTGACGACGCCCCAGTCTCTCAGCGTCGTTTTCGAGGAACCGGTGAACGAGCGCCAGGTCCTGCGCGCCGTTCTCCGCGTACCGGGAGAGGAAATCTCGGGGGCCGGCCGGGAGCGCTGCCGGATCATCTCCTGGCGGATCGTCAACATCAAGGAATGGGAAGGCGGCAATAACACGATCGAGGTATGGCAGGGGGAGTAGGGGACGAGAGAGTTGAGAGAGGAGCGGAGGAGTTTTCCCTGACAAGGCCTGACAGAAGCTGATATAGAAGCGCTGAAT
>JAISEW010000033.1 GCA_031263945.1 Gracilibacteraceae bacterium
CGGCTTCAAGGCGGCCCTGACCCGCAGCATCAACGATTACGCCCGCAAGTCCAAGCTGCTGAAAGACAGCGAGGCCAATCTGAGCGGCGAGGACGTGCGCGAAGGCCTGACCGCCATCCTGTCCATCAAGCTGCAGGACCCGCAGTTCGAGGGGCAGACGAAACCCAAGCTCGGCAACAGCGAAGTGCGTTCCGTCGTGGACGGCGCGGTCGGGGAAGCGCTGACGGTTTATTTTGAGGAAAATCCCTCCGTGGCGCGGCGGATCGTGGAAAAAGGGCTGCAAGCGGCGCGCGCCCGTATGGCCGCCCGGAAAGCCCGCGAACTCGTGCAGCGCAAAACGGCGCTGGGCAGCACTTCGCTGCCGGGGACGCTTTCCGACTGTTCCTGGAAAGACCCGGCCTTTTGCGAGATTTTTCTCGTCGAGGGCAAAAGCGCGGGCGGCAGCGCCAAACAGGGCCGGGACAGCAAATTCCAAGCGATTTTGCCGCTCAGGGGCAAGATCCTCAACGTGGAAAAAGCCCGGCTGGACAAAATCCTGGCCAACGCGGAGATCCGCTCGATGATCACGGTTTTCGGCACGGGCATCTCCGAGAATTTTGCCATAGAAAAAGCGCGTTACCATAAAATCGTCATCATGACGGACGCCGACGTGGACGGCTCCCATATCCGCATACTGCTGCTGACGTTTTTTTACCGCTACATGCGCCCCCTCCTGGAAAATAACTATGTGTATATAGCCCAGCCGCCGCTGTTCAAAATATCGAAGGGGCAAACCGTGCGCTACGCCTACGAAGACGCGGAACTGGAGCGCGTCCTCGGCGAAATCGGCAGGGACAGGGTGACGATCCAGCGCTATAAGGGTCTGGGGGAAATGAAGGCCGAGCAATTGTGGGACACGACGATGGATCCGGCCAAACGCACTTTGCTGCAAGTGAGCATAGACGACGCCATTCTGGCTGACGAATTGTTTACGATTCTCATGGGCGACCAGGTGGAGCCGCGCAAGGAATATATATACGCCCACGCGAAAGAAGTGACGAACCTGGATATTTAGGAGGGCGGCATGAAAATTATTTTGACGCGGGATGTTAAAGACCTCGGGAAAAAAGGCGATCTTTGCGACGTGGCGGACGGCTACGGGCGCAATTTTTTGCTGCCGCGCAAACTGGCCATCCCGGCGACGGAGGGCAACCGGCAGGATCTGGCCCATAAGATAAAAAAAGAGGACGAGCGGCGGGCGCGGGAGCAGGAAGAAGCGGAAGCGCTGGCGGCGCGGTTGGGGGAAATCGTTCTCGTGCTGAAAGTCAAAACGGGGTCGGCCGGCCGCCTGTTCGGCGCCGTCACGAATAAGGAAATCGCCGATACGCTGGCCGAGCGCCACGGCGTGCGCGTAGACCGGCGCAAGATCGAAACCGGGGAGCCGCTGAAAACGGTCGGCGGCTATACGGCGGCGATAAAGCTGCATTCGGCGGTGACGGCGTCTTTGCGGATCGAAATCGAAGCGCTGTAAAGGGATCTGGGCATGGAAAATCCGAAGATACCGCCGCATCACCTGGAGGCGGAGCAGGCGATTTTGGGTTCTCTGCTGCTGGACGCCAAACGGGCCGGCGTCGTTTTTGAGTCGCTGCGGCCGGAGGATTTTTACCGTGACAATCACCGGCTGATTTTTGCCGCCATCGCGGAGATCTACGACCGCGGGGAACCGTGCGACCTCGTCACCGTGACGGAGCAGCTGAGTAAAGCCGGCGCCCTGGAGAGGATCGGCGGGATGGCCGCCGTGGCCCAGATAGCCCAGAGCGTGCCCTCGGCCGCCCACGCTGAGTATTACGCTCAGATCGTCGTGGAAAAATCCTTGCTGCGCGAACTGCTCCGCCTGGCCCAATTTGTGCAAGAACAGGGCTACCGGCCGGAAAAAGAAGCGCGGGAACTCTTGGATGAAGCGGAAAGACAGCTGCTGGACATCGCCCAGCGCCAGACGCGGAAGAATTTCGCCGTCATGCGGGAACTGCTGCAGGAGACAATCGACAAAATAGAGTATCTGTTTGAGCATCGCGGCACTCTGACGGGCGTCCCGTCGCATTTTCGCGATCTGGACCGCATCACCTCCGGCTGGCAGGCTTCCGACCTCATCATCATCGCCGCCCGCCCTTCCATGGGCAAAACCGCGCTGGCCCTCAATATGATCCAGCACGCCGCCCTGAAATCGCAGAAGAAAGTGGCGCTTTTCAGCTTGGAGATGTCGCGGGAACAGCTGGTGCAGCGGATGCTCTGTTCCGAGTCGATGGTCGATCAGCAGAAGGTGCGCACCGGCGAGCTGACGGACGACGACTGGCGGCGGCTGACGGGCGCTCAGGCCCTGCTCGACGCGGCGGAGATCTACATCGACGACGCCGTGGGGGTGACGCTCGGCGATCTGCGTTCCAAGGCGCGGCGGCTGCAATTGGAATTGGAGCAGAAAAAAGAGCGCCTGGAGCTGATCGTGATCGATTATTTACAGCAGATGGCCCTGGGCCGCCGGGCGGAAAACCGGCAGCAGGAAGTGGCCCAGATCTCGCGGGGCCTGAAAGCGCTGGCCCGCGAACTCAAAACGCCGGTCATCGCTCTCTCCCAGCTGAACCGCGGCGTGGAGGCGCGGCAGGAAAAGCGCCCCGTCATGTCCGATCTGCTGGAATCCGGCTCCATAGAGGCGGACGCCGACGTGGTCGCCTTTATTTACCGGGATGAATACTACAATCCCGATTCCGACAAGAAAGGGATCGCCGAGATCATCATCGCCAAGCACCGCAACGGGCCGGTGGGCACGGTGGAGCTAGGTTTTTTGAAAGAATTTACAAAATTTGTAGATTTATCCAAGAGATAAGGAAAATGAACTCATACACAAAATGGGATCCGCTGCGAATGGTTTATCCCCATCTTTTTTTCGGGTACACGGCGGAGAATAAGGCGCTTTTTAAGGACCGTTTTGCGGAAATGGCGGCGAGAGCGGAATTTGGGGGCGGATGAACTGATTAATCAGCGTTTCCTTAGAGGAATCAGGACAGCCGCAACGAATTGTTACGGCGAAACTACAATTCAGGCGCGGACAGCCGCCCTGACTCGGAGGACAGATCCATGGAAACGGAGACAGTGGCGGTGATTTTATCCGCGGGCCTGGGAACGCGGATGAGGTCCGCGCGGCCGAAAGCGCTGCACCTATTGGCGGGCAAACCTTTGGTGGAGCATGTTTTGGCGTTGGCAGCCTCGCTCGAGCCCGCCCGCGTCTATATCGTCCTCGGCCACGGCCGGGCGGAAGTGGAGGCGCGCGTCGGGGCGCGGGCGATCGCCGTGCCGCAGGAAAAACAATTGGGGACGGGGCACGCGCTCCGGCAGGCTATGCCGTTTATCGGCGACGAGGCGGACGTAATCGTCCTGAGCGCCGATCAGCCGCTGATCCGCCCGGAAAGTTTGCGGGCCTTGCTGGCGGAACGCCGGCGCGGGGCGGCGGCGGCGTTCTTGACGGCGGTAGTGGCGGCGCCGGCCGGATACGGACGGGTTTTACGCGACGCGGCGGGGGAGTTTAGCGGGGTGGCGGAGGAAAAAGACGCCACGCCGGCCCAGCGCGCCATCCGGGAAATCAACGCGGGGACATACTGTTTCGCGGCCGCGCCGCTCCGGGAGGCGCTGGCGGCTCTGGAACCGCGAAACGCTCAAGGGGAATATTATCTGCCGGACGCGCTCGGGGCCATGCGCGCGGCCGGGCGGCGCGTGGCGACGGCGGCCGCGGAGGCGGAGGAGGCTCTGGGCGTGAACGACCGGCGACAACTGGCCCAGGCGGAGGATATCCTGTACGCCCGCGTCCGCGACCGCTGGCTGGACGCCGGCGTGACTCTCTGCGCGCCGGAAACGATCCGCATCGGCCCGGATGTGGAATTGGCGCCGGACGTCACGATCTTGCCTTTTTCCATGCTCGGCGGCCGCACGCGGGTGGACGCCGGCGCGACCGTCGGCCCGTATACGGTGCTGGAGGACTGCGTGTGCGGCGCCGGGGCCGCCGTGGAGCAAAGCACGGCCCGTCAGGCTGTGATCGGGGCGGACTGTGTCGTCGGCCCCTACGCTTATCTCCGGCCGGGGACGGTATTGGCCGGGGGGGTCAAAATAGGGGATTTCGTCGAAGTCAAAAACAGCCGGATCGGCGAGGGGTCCAAAGTCCCCCACCTGAGTTATATCGGCGACGCGGAATTGGGCGCCGGCGTGAATATCGGCGCCGGCGCCATTACCTGTAATTTTGACGGGCACAGCAAACACCGCACCGCCATCGAGGACGGCGCTTTTGTCGGCAGCAACGTGAATTTTGTCGCCCCGGTGCGGGTGGGACGGGGCGCGGTCGTCGGCGCCGGCTCCACGATCACCGCCGACGTGCCGCCGGGCGCTCTCGGGCTGGAACGCTCGGAACAGCGCGTCGTCCCGGATTGGGCGGGGGCGGCTCGGACAGACGCGAACTCACGCTAAAGGGAGGAAGTTTTGATGTCAGGCCGGGAACTGAAGATTTTCTGCGGCAATTCCAACCGGGAATTGGCGGCGGAAATCAGCGATCATTTAGGTATCGCCTTGGGTAAAGCCATCGTCAAACGTTTTCAGGACGGGGAAATCAGCGTGACCATCCAAGAAAGCGTCCGGGGGGCTGATGTGTTCGTGGTGCAGCCCACCTGCGCTCCGACCAACGACAACCTGATGGAACTGCTGGTGATGATCGACGCGCTGCGGCGCGCCTCCGCCAGCCGGATAACGGCGGTGGTGCCTTATTATGGCTACGCGCGTCAGGAACGCAAGGCGCGGGCGCGGGAACCTATTTCCGCCAAACTGGTGGCCAATCTCATCGTGACGGCGGGCGCCGACCGCATGATGGCGATGGATCTGCATGCCCCGGCGATCCAGGGATTTTTTGACATACCCCTTGACCATTTGCCCGGCGACATGATCCTGGCCAATTATATCACTTCCAAAAAACTGGAAAATCTTTGCGTCGTCGCCCCCGATATCGGCGGGGTCGGGCGGGCGCGCAAATTTGCCGAGCGTATAGACGCCACGCTGGCCATCGTGGACAAACGCCGCCCGGAACCCAATGTCTCCGAAATCATGCATGTGATCGGCGAATTAGGCGACCGGACGGCGGTGCTGGTGGACGACATCATCGATACGGGCGGCACCATCGCTAACGCCTCCGTGGCCCTGACCCAGGCGGGGGCGCGCGAAGTTTACGCCTGCTGCACGCATCCGGTGCTTTCGCCGCGGGCTTTTGACAAGCTGAAAGGCTCCCGGATCAAGGAGCTGATAGTCACGAATTCCATCCCCCTGAACCCGGAAATGCGGGAGGCCGTGCCGATCACGGTGCTTTCGGTCGCCGCCCTGCTCGGCGAGGCCATCGTGCGCGTGCATGACGACCTTTCCATCAGCAAACTCTTTGGCTGACCCGTGAAGATCGTGGCCGGGCTGGGCAATCCGGGCGCCCAATACGCGGGGACCCGCCATAACGTCGGTTTCATGGTTTTGCACCGCCTGACCGACGAGACGTTCCGTCCGGCTTTTCACGGCGAGTTGGCGGAGACGCGTCTGGAAAATGAAAAAATTTTGCTGTTCAAACCGCTGACCTATATGAACTTGAGCGGGCAGGCCGTAGCGCCTCTGGCCGCCTATTATAAAGTGAGCCCGGCGGATATCCTCGTGATCTGTGACGATATGGATCTGCCGCCCGGCCGCTTGCGTATGCGCGCCAAGGGCAGCGCCGGCGGGCATAACGGGCTCAAATCTATCATCGCCGCTCTCGGCGGGGAGGGATTCTGGCGCCTGCGCGTCGGCGTCGGGCGGTCGCTTTTTGACGACCCGGCCCGGCATGTCCTCAAGCGGTTTATGGCGGAGGAAACGGAAACGATGGCCGCCGCCATGACCAGAGCGGCGGAAGCGGCGGTCCTCTGGTGCCGCGGCCGGGGCGGAGAAGCGATGAATATTTACAACCGGGATCCGTTAAACATTAGCGAGTCCAAGGCTGAAGAAATTTGATGCTGACATTAGGCGACTATCTGGATCGCGGTTTGAACATCGAAAATCTGCTCGCCGCGCTGGCAAGCGGCGCCAAATATTTTCTGACCTCCGGGCCGGTCGGCAGTCAAAAAAGCGCGCTGGCCGCCCGGCTGGCCGCCCGGGGCGCGCGGCTGGCTGTCCTGACGGCCGGGGAGGAAACGGCGCGGGCCTGGACGGATGATTTGCGGGCGCTGCTGCCGGCTCACGCCGTCTGCCGTTTCCCGGCCCGGGAATGGCCGAAATACGGCGTACTCGGCCAAAGCCGCGAAACAACCGACGAGCGGCTGCGAACGCTGCAGCTCCTGTCGGAAAACGCCTCGCCCGCCCCCATACCGGTGCTGACGGCGGAAGCCGTCTGCCATCGCTGGCCCCGCCCCGCCCTCTGGCGCCGGCAAACGCTCACGCTGCGCGCGGGGGAGGTATACCGACGGGGCGAACTGCTGGAGTATTTGACCGGCGCCGGCTACGAGCGCGTAAGCGCCGTCAGCGGCGCGGGCCAGTTCGCCCTGCGCGGCGGGATCCTTGACGTCGCTTTGCCGGGCGCCGCGCCCGCGCGCCTGGAGTTTTTTGACGACGAACTCGACGCCATCCGCGTCCTTGACCTGGAGACCCAGCTTTCCGCCGGCGGGCAGTCCTCCCTGTGCCTGACGCCGGCCGGGGAATTTTGCCTGCCGCCGGCGGAAAGGCTCGCCTTGAGCGCCGCGGCGCGCGAGGCGGCCCTCAAAGCGGCGGAACGCCTGCGCCGCGCCGGCCTGAGCGAAGCGGCGGCGCGGGCGGAGACCGGGATCGGGGACGGGGAGGAATTGCCGCGGGAATTTTATCCGTGGCTGGCTTTGCGGCCGGAACTCACGGCTCCTTTTTGGGAATGGCTGCCGCCCGGCGCCGTAGTGCTGCTGGACGAACCGCAGCGGCTGCGCGAACAGATAGAATTCGCGAAGACCGGGCGGCTGGAGGAATATACGGAGAATTTGCGGCGCGGCGAGGAATTCGTGCCGCCGGATAATTTGCTGGTCGGGTTTGCCGACATGCTGGCGGCGCCCGACTGTAAATTTATGGCATTATGCGCTTTGCCGCATGAGACGCCGGATTTTCGGCCGGAAAGCCATCTGCGCGTCGACGCCCGCTCGACGACAGGTTATGCCGGTCACGCTCTTTTAGCGGGAGAAATGGCGGACTTCACGCGCCGGGGCTACGCGGCGGCTTTATGCGTCGGCGACGAGGAAAGGCGGCAGCGCCTGCTCGACGGTCTGGCGGCCGCGGCGGCGCCGGGCCGGTCCCTGACCGCCGATGATCCTCTATCCCCCGGGGAAACGGGGGTTTACCCGTTCGCGCTGGAACAGGGGTTTGAGCTGCCGCGCGCCAAACTCATTTTGCTGACGGAAACGGAGATCTATCAGCGCCAGCGTAGGCCCCGCGCGGCTGCCGGGCGGGAAGCGGCCCTCAGTTTGCCGAATCTGGAACCGGGGGATTTTGTCGTGCATCTCCATCACGGCATCGGCCGTTTTACCGGTATTGCGACCATCGCCCTCGAAGGGATGGAAAAGGATTTTTTTGCCATACGATACGCCGGGGAAGACAAGCTGTATGTGCCGCTGGATCAGCTCGGCAGCCTGGAAAAATATCTGGGCGGCGACGGAGACCATGAGCCGAAGCTGAACAAGCTAAACGGAAGCGAGTGGCAGAAGGCGAAAACCAAAGCGCGGGCGGCCGTGCGCGAGATGGCCATCGACCTGGTGGCTCTTTACGCGGAGCGGGAAAAAGAGGAAGGGTTTTCTTTCGGCGAGGATACGGAGTGGCAGCGGGAGTTCGAGGCGAAATTCCCCTACGCGGAAACGCGGGATCAACTGCAGAGCATCCGGGAAATCAAGCGGGACATGCGCCGGCGACGGCCGATGGATCGCCTGCTCTGCGGCGACGTCGGCTACGGCAAGACGGAAGTGGCTCTCCGGGCGGCGTTCAAAGCGGCGGAAGCCGGCAAACAGACGGCGATCCTCGTTCCGACCACGATTTTGGCCCAGCAGCATTACAATACTATGCGCGAGCGTTTCGCCGATTATCCGATGCAGATCGAGATGCTCAGCCGTTTTTGCCCGGCCCGGGAACAGGCGGACGTCACGCGCGGGCTGCGCAGCGGGGCCGTGGATATCGTCGTGGGCACGCACAAGCTCCTGAGCGACAAAATAGTTTTTAAGGATCTCGGTCTGCTGGTGATCGACGAGGAACATCGCTTCGGCGTGACGCACAAGGAAAAAATCAAGCAGATGAAACGCTCGGTGGACGTGCTGACTTTGACGGCCACTCCGATCCCGCGTACGCTGCACATGTCGCTCACCGGCATCCGGGACATCAGTATCATCAACACGCCGCCTGAGGACCGCCAGCCGGTGCAGACTTATGTGGCGGAATTCAGCCCCGGTCTGGTGCGCGACGCGATCCGGCGGGAGATAGGGCGCGGCGGCCAGGTGTTTTATGTGCATAACCGCGTGCAGGCCCTGGAGCGGACGGAGCGTTTTTTGCGGGAACTCGTGCCGGAAGCGCGTTACGGCCTGGTTCACGGCCAGATGCCTGAGAAGCTGCTGGAAAAAGAGATGCTGGCTTTTTTGCAAAAAGAAAAAGACGTGATGATCTGCACGACGATCATAGAGACGGGCCTGGACATGCCAAACGTCAACACTCTGATCGTGAGCGACGCGGACTGGTTCGGCTTGAGCCAGCTTTATCAGCTGCGCGGGCGGGTGGGGCGCTCCAGCCGCAAAGCCTACGCCTATTTTCTCTACCAGCCCCGGAAGGTGCTGACGGAGAGCGCGGAAAAACGGCTGACGACGATCCGGGAGTTCACGGAATTCGGCTCCGGGTTCAAAATAGCGATGCGCGATCTGGAGATCCGCGGGGCCGGCAACCTGATCGGCGGGGAACAGCATGGGCATATGGCGGCGATCGGATTCAGCCTGTACACGAAAATGCTGCGGGAGGCCGTGCGGGAATTAAAGGGGGAGACGGCGCCCGCTCCCCCGGAAACCCTGATCGATCTCCAAATCGAGGCTCTGCTGCCGGACGAGTATGTAGGGGACAAACAGGCGAAAGTCCTGCTTTATCAGCGGATGGCCGCCGCGGAGACCGATGAGGAGGCGAGCGACATCATCGCGGAACTGATCGACCGTTTTGGCGCGCTACCGCCGCCGGCGGCCAATCTGGCCCGGATCATGGAGCTGCGCGTCTCGGCCCGCGCCCTCGGCGTCAGGGAGATCAGCCGGCAAGCCGAGCGGCTGACAGCCGTGTTCGCGAGGGATCCGGGCATTTCCGGCGAGGATTTGCTGCGGCTGGCTCAGGATCCGGGGCTGCCGCTCATGTTTCAGGCGGCGGAAGGAGACGCTCTGCGCGTGAGCCTGCGGCTGCCGGAGGGGGCGCAGGCGGCGCAGACGCTGAAAAGCGCCCGGGCCTTGCTGCGGACGTTTGCCGCGAAAATGGGGGCGGCAGTCCGGAAGGACGAAGACTAAGCTAAACAAGCGTGATCTTCGTTTGGTCGATCGTGTTCAATTTTACGACCTGTGCGGCCAATTCCTCAGGAGTAAACTTGAAGTCATGTTTACACCAATACTCGATCACTCCCAAAAATACATGAACTGTATAAAAAACAAAAAGTTCGGCTAAATCTGAGTTGATCAGAAAATGCTTTGATGATCGCTGCCGGATCATGAGGAGAAAATAAACATAGTACTTATGAATAGAATCTTCAGAGAGAATGACATAATAGAATTCTTTTCTATCGTATACATGCCGAAAACAAGCCAGATAAGTATCATATGTCACCGCTCTGGCTTCCTTACTGCGTAAATTAGGTTCTGCAAATGACGGCACAAAACAGTCAATATAGCGGATCACCTCGTCGTCCACTATCGCTTTCATGCAGTCGTCTTTGCTCTTAAAATGGGAATAAAAGGCTCCTTTGCTGTATCCCGCCGCTTTGAGCAAATCGACCACTCTTATTTCGGCGTAAGACAAATCTTTGAGTAAAGCAAGCAAGGCGTTTTTAATATCCTGCCGGGCGCGGGGTTCTTTTTTGCTTTGCCGCCCCATGATCTCCCCTCCCGTCTGAGGTGTAAGCGCGGGTCTGGATTGCTGCGCTCCTACCCAGCGAAACAAGCTCGCAGAGCACAGTTGAACTGTGGGTAGGAGCCATGCAACAGGTTCCCAGCGAATCAAGCCGCACAGCGGCGCAGATAAGCTGTTGGAACCGAACTGCTTCGCTGCGCTCGCAATGACGTCTCTGGACTGTAACAAATAGACGAATTCCGGCATTAAGTATAAAAATGGACTTTTGGGCGCTCATGGTAAATTGACCGATTTCCAAGTACATTATAATATAAATCCGACTTATTGCAATAGACTATATTTTTAAAGAAAGAGGGGATGGAAATGAACACGATCGAAGCCATCTACGCAAGAAAGTCAATGCGCGCGTTCGTCCCGGAAAAGACAGTCGACGAGGCTGTCCTCAGAGAACTGGTCGAAATCGCCGGGCGCGCGCCGTCATGGAGCAGCAGTCAGCCTTGGGAGGTCTATGTCGTCACAGGGAAAAAGCTCGCAGCGCTCAAGTCGCTGTGGCGGAAAGAGATGGCCGCAGGAATGCCCGCGAATTTCAACCGTTCGGATATTCCGGGGCCTGGCTATGACGACTGGAAGGAAACGCCAAAATGTGTACAGAATATGGTGCGCTGGAAGGAAAACCGAGTCGAGGTAACAGGTCTGTCCAATGATGAGCACGGCCAATTGATCGGCCAAGGCATCGCCAATTTCTTTGACGCGCCGGCGTGTGTATATCTCTGTCTGCACAAGAGCCTTTCCTATTACTCCTATTATGACTTGGGGGCTTTTGGCCAAACTTTCATGCTGGCCGCCACGGAAAAAGGTCTGCATACGCTGCCCGCGTACGGTCCCGCCCTTTTCGCCGATATCGCGCACAAGGAGATAGGTATCCCCGCTGACCTCAGCATCGTGCTGGGAATATACATCGGCCGCGCGGACTTGGATCATATCATGAACAAGCCGAACGCGGAGCACATGACGCCGGATCAGTATCTGACCATCGTGTCCTGATCCCGCACCGTCAACACTATTTTTATTATACGAGGAGGCGCTTTATGAAGGCATATGCAGTGATAAAACTGGGAAAATGTGGGTTTATCGATATTCCCGATCCCGTGCTCGACGACTACGCCGTTATCGTCAGGACGACACTGGCGGCGGCTTGCACGACGGATGTCCACACCGCGTACGACGGCGCTTTTGGCCCGGATATCAAAAACTTTGTTCTGGGTCATGAAGCGATCGGCGTCGTGGAAGAAGCAGGCGCCAGAGTTAAGGCGGTCAAGCCGGGAGATAAGGTCCTCATTTCGACGACGAATCATGTCGTTCGTCCTCAAGGAACAAAGCAGGTGACTTACGCCGCTTATGGTAATTTTGCCGAACGGCTTTATGTGGGAGACGCGGACCTGAACGTGGTAAAACAGCCGGACTGGCTTAGCGACGAGAGCGCCTTGATGGTCACCGATATGGTATCCACGGCTTTTTCCGCTATCAGAGATTCGAGCTTGCAGTACGGTCACAGCGCCGCCGTCGTCGGCATAGGGCCGCTGGGGCTTTCCGTCGTCGCCGCGGCCCGGATCGCGGGGGCCGGAACCGTTTACGCGGTGGGCAACCGTCCCAACACGATAAATATGGCTAAAAAGTTTGGCGCGGATATTGTCTATGATTACAAGGCTGTCGATTATGTAGAGGAAATATTAAACGCTACAAACGGGGCAGGCGTGGACAGGGTTTTCATCACCGGCGGAGATAGTGAAATCCTAAACAAGGGCATGCGGATTTGCAAACAATATACGGGCGTTGTAACGAACTCCTGTTTTTTCCTGCCGACTGATAACCTGACGGTCAACGCCGGAGTTTGGGGCAGAGGCGTGTCTGGTCCGAAACTTATTCCGTCAGCCATACAGACAGGGGCCGCCCATACGGCGCAGGTACTGGAAGCTATTCGCCGCTCCGGCATAGATTTTTCCCAATTGGTGACCCATCGTTTTGACGGATTGGAAAACATCGGCGCGGCGATTGAGTTGCTGCGAAAGAGAGACCGCTCCGTCATAAAACCGATATGCAAAGTGTCCTAATCTCCTAAGCCGCCTGAGCGTCGCCGTTTTGGGTGACGATGATCTCCAGCACGCGGCGGCTGTCCGCTTTATGGATCTTGATGCTCAGTCCCTCGTAATCGAAAGTCTCGCCTTCCCGCGGGATCCTTTGCATTTGCTCGATAACCCAGCCGTTCACGGTGGAAGCCTGCGACTCGTCGGCGATGGTCAGATGGAAGAACTCCGTCATGTTCTCCAAGTCGTCGCTGCACACGACTAGCCAGGAATTCTCTGAGAGCGGCTTTATTTTTTCTATAACTTCATCATGCTCATCCCAGATCTCCCCTACCAGTTCCTCCAGGATGTCCTCCATCGTCACGAGACCGACCGTACCGCCGAATTCGTCGGAAATGACCGCCAGATGGGATTTGGTTTTTTGCAGCATCTTTAGCAGAGCGCTGATCTTCATGCCCGGTGTGATGAACAGCGGCTGCTTCAGGATAGTCTCGATGCCTTTGTCCGCGCCGAGCGCTCCGTTATAAAAATCCTTCAGCGTGATGACGCCGATGATATTATCTATAGTCTCGGAAAAAACCGGCAAACGCGAATAACCCGTGTCCGCGAACATGACGGCGATCTCCTCCTTGGAAGCGCCTATCGCCACGCCGCAGATATCCACACGCGGCGTAAAAATGTCAATGACCTCCAAGTCGTTGAACTCGATCGCGCTCCTGATCAGCTCGCTTTCCTGTTCGTCGATGGCGCCTTCATGCTCGGCCACCTCGACTATCGTCAGCAGCTCGTCTTCTGTGATACTGGGATCGCCGTCTGATTTGAAAATCAACGACAGAAGTTTTTTCCAGCGAACAAAAAGGAAATTGACCGGGGTGAACAAAAACACCAGCGCGCGCACAAAAGGCGCCGACGCTATGGCAAATTTCTCCGGGAATTCCTTGGCCAGGCTCTTGGGCGTGACCTCGCCGAAAATCAGCACCAAAACCGTGACGATGACCGAAGCGTATGTGGCGCCGATAGGGCCGTATTTTTGCACAAACCAAACCGTGGCGACGGAAGCCGCCGTGATATTCACGATATTATTGCCGACAAGCATGGACGTCAGCAGTTTATCAAAATTCAGCGCCAGTTTTAAAGCGCGCCCCGCTTTGAGACTGCCGCCGTCAGCCATATGTTTCAGCCGGATGCGGTTCAAGGATGAAAATGAGGTCTCGGTCGCGGAAAAGCCTGCGGAGGCTAAGAGCAACAAAACCAGCGTCAGGGCCGTCGTTATGTCGCCGGAAGTCATTTAAGCCTCCTAGGATGCAAAAAAACGGATATGGGAGGTTCGTCCATAAGAATGTCCGCCAATCGCTCCGACCGCCGGCCGAAAGCAAGAGGGGCATGCTCCTTTCTGCTTGGAATCGGTTCTATGGGAATGATTATATAACATCAGGCGAAGAATGTCCACATTTTATTTTACCTGCGATCCCTGTTTCCAAAATTTGGAATCCAAAATCTCAGGCCTTCAATTTATATTTATTCACCAGGTCGGATAAAATTTCCGCCTGCGCTGACATTTCCTCGGAAAAAGCGGCGCTCTCCTCTGCCGTGGCCGCTATGGCCTGCACGGCTGAGACCAGTTCGCTCAGTTTGACGTTCAGTTCTGATACGGCTGTTTCCTGATGCTCGCTGAGTTCGGTGATCTTGCCGATGGAGACCCCGTTCGCCGCGACGATAGCCGCTACGGCTTCCATGTTTTCGCTGGTCTCGTGGGTCAGGCGCTGGCCTGCGGAAACCTTGTTCATGCTGTCTTTGATCAGATCGGATGTTTCTTTGGCGGCCTGAGCGCTCTTTGCCGCCAGATTCCGCACTTCCTCCGCGACCACGGAAAAACCCTTGCCGTGCTGGCCGGCTCTGGCCGCTTCCACCGCGGCGTTCAAAGCGAGAATATTCGTCTGGAACGCTATGTCGTCGATCACCTTGATAACTTTTGTAATATCCTGGGAGCTGTCCTTGATCGTTTGCATGGAGGCCACTAAAGAGTTCATGGAGTTTTGGCAGACATCCATTAAGCTTTCCGCTTTTTCGATGTCCGCATTAGTCCGGTTCGCCAGTTCGACGTTTTGCTCCGATTCCGACTGTATTTCTCCCAGCAGGCTGTGAAAACTCTCGATCGTAGCCGCCTGTTCGCTGGAGTTTTCTGCCAGGCTCTGGGCGCCGGTGGCGGCCTGCCCCGAAATGGCGAACACTTCGGCCGTGGCTTTTTTGACTTTCGTCAGCATCTCGTTGTTATTGTCTATCATTTTGACCAGACTGTTGCCGACGGAATCAAGCTCGGAACTGGGCGTGTAGGTGACGGCCATATTGCCGCCGGCAATCTGCTCGATCACCCCGGACTGATTTTTCATGAATTGCGCCAGCAGTTTGACGCTGTGCTGCAGATCGCCGATCTCATCACTCCGGTTTTTTTCCACCGTGATATTCAGGTCACCGGTCTCCAGCTGCTTGGCGCCGGCGTCCAGCGCTCTTATCGGTTTGACTAGGCGGCCGATATTTATATGGATGACCGGCGTCAGAATGATGAGGGAAACGAGGAAAAGCGCCACCCAGATCAGAACGATCCGACTGTTGGAAGCGGGTTCGCTCAAAGCGAGAATAGCTCCGACCACAGCATTGTCCCGCCCCGTAACAGGGATATAGCGGTCGACATAACCGTTCCTCGAGACCACCACGCTGCCGCCGGCGGATAATTCTCCCCAGATATCGGCGTCCAAATCTCCCCTTTCCTCGTCCAGCGTACTCATCAGCGCCCGCAGACCGTCATATATGACTATATCGCAGCCGGACACGCGCTTCAGAGCGTTCAGCGTTTCTTCCTTATCCAGGCGTTTTGATAAAAACATCACGCCGATCTGCCGGTTGTCGCGGTCATGGATGGGCACTCCCGCCGTGATGCTGAAACCGTTGTTGGCCGTGGGGTAGGCGTAGGAAACGGAGCGGCCTTCCAGCGCGTCGGCGATAGCCAGCGAACTGCTGATATTGTCGCCGTACCTGGCCGGATTCGTTATCCGGGCCAGAGCGACCCCGTCCATATCCGTGAGGGTCATCCCGTCGCACAGCGTGAAAGTAAACGCCTCCGTGAACAAATTGATTATTTCCTGGGTCGAATTTGTGTTGATGGCGGCGATGGCGGCGTCCGACATGTTGCTGGCGGCGATTTTGGCGTATCCCAGCGTTGACAGGCGCCAATCCTCTAAAGAGGAAAGGATGGTGTGTTCGTTGGCCGCCGACACAGACAGATTGTTTTCGTTAAGTATCATATTCGAGGTGGTCAGAGCCGTCGCGATGTAAATAAAAGCAATTGCCGTCACGGGAATAACTATTATGAGCATCAGTTTGAACCTTATGGATTTAATATAACTCATTTTCACATGACCTTTCCCTGAAAATAATTACCGCGTAAATTCTCACGATTTTGATTTCTCACACCCATTTGGTATTATACACCAGAATCCCGTATAGTCAACAAAAACTTATGTATATGAACATTAAGAGAAGCGCCGGCAAATAAAGTACAGCCGGCACTCTCTAAGACGTTAAGGCGAATGGCGAGAGGTGAAAGCGAGAGTCAGGCCGGATCCAGTCCGGACAGGTCGAAGGGCGTATCCTGATAGACGTAGTAATTCAGCCAGTTTGTCATGAGCAAATGGGCGTGACTGCGCCAGGTCACAAGCGGCGGCCGCGAGGGGTCGTCCCCGGGAAAATAGTTTTTCGGAACGGCGATCGGAACTCCGCGCTCCAGATCCCGGTCATATTCCGCTTTCAGCGTCAGCGGATCGTATTCGGGATGGCCGGTGATAAAAAGCTGGCGGCCGTCGCCGCCGGCGATAAGGCAAACTCCGGCCTCCTCGGAAAAAGCAAGGATCTCCAGGGCCGGGCAGGCGGCCACATCCTCAAAATCAATACCCGTATGACGGGAGTGCGGCACCTGGAACAGATCGTCAAAACCGCGCAAAAAACGGTTGTTGGATTCGCGCAATATGCGATGGGCGAAAACGCCGAACATTTTTTCCGGCAATATACGCTTCTTTATGCCATAAAAATAATACAGCGCCGCCTGGGCCCCCCAACAGACGAACATCGTGGAAAACACGTTCCGGCGTGACCAGAGCATGATTTCTACCAATTCTTTCCAATAATCCACCTCTTCAAACTCCATGAGTTCCACCGGCGCGCCTGTGATTATCAGCCCGTCAAAGCGTTCTTCCCGTACGTCATAATAGGTTTTGTAAAATTGCGTCAGATGCTCGCCGGACACATTGGCGGACATATGCGTACGCGTGTGCAGCAGCGTCACGTCAACCTGCAGGGGCGAATTGCTCAAAAGACGCAAATACTGAGTTTCGGTTATTATTTTTGTCGGCATCAGGTTAAGCAGCGCTATCCTGAGTGGGCGGATGTCCTGCCGCATCGCCCGGTCTTCCCCCATCACAAATATATTCTCCCGCTCCAGAACGCCGCGGGCGGGCAAATCGTCGGCTATTCTTATTGGCATTGCTGACCAGTCCCTTCAATAGAGTCTAAGAGTCTCAACGGCTATTTTACACGAAATGAGGGCGCAAGGCAAGGCGCAAGGCAAGGATCTTGTTTTTCCGCCTATAATATGCTATCCTTGTATGCAGAAAAAACGCGAGGTGAGAAATGCGAAGAAGAAAAAGGAACATCCTTCTGCCGGCAGCCCTGCTGCTGCTCTGTCTGCTTCTGCTGGGCGGCGGCGTATATTATTGGTGGCGGGTAAATACCGGACCGGTATCCGCCGAAGCCGCGCCGCGCCAATTTATGGTAGAGGCCGGGATGACGGCCGCCGCCGTGGGGGAAGAGCTGGAACAGGCGGGGATCATTCGCAGCGCCGAGGTTTTTCGCTGGCTTTGCCGTCAGGAACAGGTGGAAACGCGCTTGCGGACCGGCGTATATGAAGTTAATCCCGCCATGAGTCCGCGGGAAATCATTTCGATCCTCCTGGCCGGTCCGGCGCCGGACGTAGCGGTGATCAATCTGCCGGAAGGGTTTACGGTGAAACAGATAGTCGAACGTCTGGCCGCCAACGGTCTGGGGACGGAGGCGGAATTTTACGCGGCGCTGGCCGATTTTCCCGCCGCCGAATACGATTTTTTAGATGATATTCCGGCGGAGGTGGAATTCCCGCTGGAAGGATTCCTTTTTCCCGCGACATATTATTTTGACAAACAGGCCTCGCCGCAGGCGACGCTCAGGCGTTTTCTGGATCGCTTCGCCGAGGAATTGACGCCGGAAGTGCGGGCGCGTTTGGCGGAGCGCGGTATGAGCGTGCAGGAATGGGTGGTCAAGGGGTCGATCGTGGAGAGAGAAGCCGTCAAAAGCGAGGATCGGCCGGTCATCGCCGGCGTATTTGACAAGAGACTGGAAACGGGCATGATGCTGCAATCCTGCGCGACGGTGCAGTATATACTCGGAGAAGTCAAGCCGGTTTTGACTTACGCGGATATAGCGATCGAATCCCCGTATAACACTTATCTGCATACGGGCCTGCCTCCAGGGCCGGTGTGCAATCCCGGCGGCGCGTCTTTGGAGGCGGCTCTGTATCCGGCGGAGACGGAATATCTGTTTTTTGTCGCCAAGCCGGACGGTTATCACGCGTTTGCCCGCACTTATGAGGAGCATTTGCGCAATGTGGATAATTGGCAGTAAGGGTGTGTGATCGAACCATGGAAATCCCTTATTTTTACAGGAGCAGAGCATGACGCGAAACATGTCGGAAAAGGTGATCGTCGCGCTTGATTTTGAGCGGCCGGAAGCGGCGCTCCAAACAGCCGTCCTTCTGCGCGGCAGCGGCTGCCGGCTTAAAGTGGGCCTGGAACTGTACGCGCGGGCCGGGCTTGATTTTATCAGCCGCTTGGCGGAACAGGGGTTTGCCGTGTTTCTTGATCTGAAACTGCATGATATCCCGACCACCGTGGAAAAAACATTGCGGAAGCTCGTCGATTCGGAGGCCGCGATTTTCGACGTCCATTGTCTCGGGGGGCCGGACATGATGGCCCGCGCGGCGGCGGTATGTCATGAGGCCGGCAAAAAACTGCTCGGCGTTACCATGCTCACCAGCATGGATAACAGGGCCATGCGGGCGGTCGGCGTCGGCGGCTCCGTGGAAGAACAAGTGCTGCGGCTGGCGGGGCTGGCGCGCCGGGCGGGGCTGGACGGCGTGATCGCTTCGCCGCGGGAGGCCGCCGCTTTAAGAGCGGAATGCGGAGAGGATTTCCTCATCG
>JAISEW010000050.1 GCA_031263945.1 Gracilibacteraceae bacterium
CGAGGCGCCTGAAGGGTGCAGCAGATGGACAATTAAGCTAATCGCCGAGAAGAGTGTCGAACTTCAGTTAATTGATTCAATATCCCCTGTATCGGTGCAGCGCCTTTTAAAAAAACGGAACTTAAGCCTCACTTGAAAGCATATTGGTGTATACCGCCAGAAAAAAATGCCGCATTTGTGGCTGCAATGGAGGACGTTTTAGAAGTCTATGCGCGCCCATACAATCCCAAAAAGCCTGTTGTGTGTATGGATGAAAAACCGTATCAAAAACTCAATAATGTGCGTGATCCATTCCCAGTTCGCCCAGGATCCATAGAAAAAATAGATAGCGAATATAAGCGCGAAGGCACCTGCAGTATTTTTATCTATACGGAACCGCTTAGTGGTTGGAGACATGCAGAAGCTCTTGAACACAGAACGAAAAAAGATTGGGCAAACATGACAAAATGGGTACTTGACGAACAATACCCTGATGCTGAAAAAGTTGTTCTTGTGTCGGACAACCTAAACACGCACACCATATCTTCTCTTTATGAAGCATTCCCACCAGAAGAGGCGTTCCGCCTTGCACAACGGCTTGAACTTCATTTTACCCCAAAACATGGAAGCTGGCTGAACATAGCCGAATGTGAATTATCTGCGCTGGCGGTACAGTGTCTCGGTGACAGGCGTATTCCCGATATCGAAACGTTAAACGCGGAGCTTGCAGCTTGGCATATGCGTCGAAATAAAGCCCAGAAAGGTGTTGACTGGCAGTTTACCACCGATGACGCGAGAACCAAATTAAAGCGACTTTATCCCGTTATTTTGTAAATATTTAGATGAATCGTAGCACTAGGGTGCCTATTTCCGTAATATTCAGTAGAGCATAGAAGATTTTCAAGCAGGAAAATCATGAATTACAGCGAAGTATTGTAACCGGTTGATTATGCGGAAAATAATATGCGAAAGAGGAGACGGACATGGCGATCAATTTATCCAAAGGGCAGAAGGTTGACCTGACCAAAGGGAACGCGGGCCTTGATCAAATCATGGCCGGGCTGGGCTGGGACACGAACAAATATGACGGCGGGCATGAATTCGACTTGGATGTTTCGGTTTTTCTGACTGGGGAAAACGACAAAGTGGCGGGCGACTCGGATTTTATTTTTTATAATAATCCGCAGGACGCGGCGGGCAGCGTCATTTACGGCGGCGATAACCGCACGGGCGAAGGCGAGGGCGACGACGAAAGCGTCAAGATCACGCTGAGCAAGACCCCGGCCGCCGTTCAGAAGATCGTCTTTACCGTCACTATCCATGAGGCGGAGAGCCGCAGCCAGAATTTTGGCCAGGTATCGAACGCTTACATCCGCATAGTCAATCTGGCCAACAACGAGGAATTGATCCGCTATGATCTGGGGGAAGATTATTCGATCGAGACGGCGATCGTGGTCGGCGAACTGTACCGCCACGGCGCCGAGTGGAAGTTTTCCGCGGTGGGCAGCGGTTTCCAGGGCGGGCTGGCGGCGCTGTGCGCAAATTACGGCTTGAGCGTATAGGAGTAGGAAGGAGGATAAGCGTATGGCTATATCCTTACAAAAAGGCCAAAAGATTGATCTGAGCAAAAACGGCGCGCAATTGACTAATCTGATGGTCGGTTTGGGCTGGAAAGAAGTCAAAGGCGGCGGCGGCGGTCTGTTCAGCGTGTTCAAGCAGAAGGTGGATGTGGATATCGACGCGTCCGTGCTGCTCATAGGCGAGAACGGCAAAATCGCTTCCCAGGAGGATTTGGTTTATTTTGGCAATAAAGACCATAAGAGCGGCGCCGTGCATCATTGCGGCGACAATCTGGTCGGCGGGACCACCGGCGGCATGGAAGATTCCGAACAGATCCTTATCGACCTGAACAAAGCTCCGGCGACGATCCACCGGCTTGTTTTCGTCGTCAACATTTATGACTGCGTGAAGCGCAAACAGCATTTCGGTCTGGTGGAAAGCGCCTACATCCGCATTGTGGACAAAAACGCCAATGAAGAGATAGCGAGTTATAACCTGACGGAGGACTATGCGGGCAAAACGGCGATGGTGGTAGGGGAAATCTATCGTCACAGCGGAGCGTGGAAATTCACCGCTATCGGGGAAGCGAATTATGACGCCGGTTTGAGCCAACTCGTCGGCCGCTATAATTGACGCCGATACTATTGAAAGGAGTTTAGCATGGCTATTAATCTCTCAAAAGGGCAGAAAATCAGTCTGAGCAAGGAAGCGCCCAACCTGAAAACGGCGCTGGTCGGATTGGGCTGGGACGTCAAGCAGTTTGACGGCGGTGCGGAATACGATCTGGACGCCTCGATTTTTCTGCTGAACGAAGGCGGCAAATGCCAGAACGACACGGATTTCATCTTCTATAACAACCTTTCCAGCGGCGGAGTGACCCATTCGGGCGATAATCGCACCGGCGAGGGCGAAGGGGACGACGAAGCAATCACGATCGAGTTTGAAAAAATCCCGGCTTATGTGGCTAAAATCGCCATTACAGTGACTATTCACGACGCGCAGAGCCGCGGACAGAATTTTGGCCAGGTGCAAAACGCTTATGTTCGCTTGGTGGACAAGCAAACAGGCGTCGAACTCCTTCGTTTTGACCTCGGTGAGGATTACTCAACAGAAACGGCGATCGTTTTCGCCGAAGTTTACCGGCATAGCGGCGAATGGAAATTCTCGGCTGTGGGCGCCGGCTTTAACGGCGGGCTGGAAGCCCTGTGCCGCAACTATGGCTTGAACATCTGAGGAGGAGAGGCTTTAATAAAACAAACAAATGAAATATTTCGCTCACTTGGCGCCCGCGAAAGCTGACAGCTTGTTTTCTTGTACGCCGCAATAGTTTTTCGCGATTCGCCTCGGGATTTGCTGCGTTTTGCGGAGGGCGCCCTGCTTTACACGCCGGCGACTGATTGGCGGATAGCGGAAATCATGCGCCAAGGGCTTTATTAGCGCAGCAGCAATCAACTCACCCCACCTATTTCCGTAATATTCAGTAGAGCATGGAAGATTTTCAAGCAGGAAAATCGCGAATTGCAACGAAGTTATAGTAAGCGGTTGATTACTTGGAAAATATATGCGAAACGAGGAGACGGACATGGCGATCAATTTATCCAAAGGACAGAAGGTTGACCTGACCAAAGGGAACGAGGGCCTTGATCAAATCATGGCCGGGCTGGGCTGGGACACGAACAAATATGACGGCGGGCATGAATTTGACTTGGATGTTTCGGTTTTTCTGACCGGGGAAAACGACAAGGTGGCGGGCGACTCGGATTTTATTTTTTACAATAATCCGCAGGACGCGGCGGGCAGCGTCATTTATGGCGGCGATAACCGCACGGGCGACGGCGAAGGCGACGACGAGAGCGTTAAGATCACGTTGAGCAAGACTCCGGCCGCTGTCCAGAAGATCGTCTTTGCCGTCACTATCCATGAAGCGGAGAGCCGCAGCCAAAATTTTGGCCAAGTGTCGAACGCTTATATCCGCATAGTTAATCTGGCCAACAACGAGGAATTGATTCGCTATGATCTGGGGGAAGATTATTCGATCGAGACGGCGATCGTGGTCGGCGAACTGTATCGCCACGGCGCCGAATGGAAGTTTTCCGCAGTGGGCAGCGGTTTCCAGGGCGGGCTGGCGGCGCTTTGCGGAAATTACGGCTTGAGCCTGTAGGAAGGAAGATAAGCGATGGCTATATCCTTACAAAAAGGCCAAAAGATAGATTTGAGCAAAAACGGCACTCAATTGACTAATTTGATGGTCGGTTTGGGCTGGAAAGAAGTCAAAGGCGGCGGCAGGTTCAAGCAGAAAGTGGATGTGGATATCGACGCTTCCGTCCTGCTCTTGGGCGAAAACAGGAAAATCGCTTCTTGGGAAGACCTGGTTTATTTTGGCAATGAAGACCATAAGAGCGGCGCCGTGCATCATTGCGGTGACAATTTGGTTGGCGGTACTACCGGCGGCATGGAAGATTCCGAACAGATCCTCATCGATCTGAACAAAGTGCCGGAGACGATCCACCGGCTTGTTTTCGTCGTCAACATTTTTGACTGCGTGGAGCGCAAACAGCATTTCGGCCTGGTGGAAAACGCCTACATCCGCATCGTGGACAAAGGCGCCAATGAAGTTATAGCGAGTTATAACCTGACGGAGGACTATTCAGGCAAAACGGCGATGGATGTAGGGGAAATCTATCGTCACGGCGGTGCGTGGAAATTCAACGCTATCGGGGAAGCGAATTACGACCCCGGTTTGGACCAGGTCGTCGGCCGTTACAGTTAAATATTGATCTCGGTGAGGATTATTCAACAAAAACGGCGATCGTTTTCGCCAAAGTTTACCGGCATAGCGGGCGTCGGCTTCAACGGCGGGCTGGAAGCCCTGTGCTACGGCTTGAACGTCTGAGGAAGAGAGGCTTGAATAAAACAAACAAATGAAATATTTCGCTCACTTGGCGCCCGCGAAAGCTGACAGCTTGTTTTCTTGTATGCCGCAACAGTTCTTTCGCGATTCGCCCCGGGATTTGCTGCGTTTTGCGGTGGGCGCTCTGCTTTACACGCCGGCGACTGACCGGCGGATAGCGGAGATCGTGCGCCGTCCGCCTTGGCCGGGTCTGGGGGCGTTGGGGCTTTGTCTGGAAGATTCGGTCGGCGAAGCGGAACGCCGGTCGGCGCAGAAAAATCTCATCCGTCAGGTGCGGCGGCTGACGCGGCTGGTGGCTGAGGGCGAGTTGAGTCTGGAAGATCTGCCGCTGATTTTTGTGCGCGTCAAAGATTACGCGATGATGCAGGAATTACAGCCTTTTTTTCTGGAAAATGTTCCGCTTCTGACCGGCGTGATACTGCCCAAGGTCAATCTGGCGCGCCTGCAGGCTTATCTGCCGATAGCGGCGGAAATAAACAGGTGGACGACGACTCCTTTTTATGTGATGCCGATCCTGGAAGATGAGGAAGTAGCGGCTTCCGCGGAGCGTTTGCTTGTATTGCGGCAAATACGGGAATTGCTGGATCAATATTATCCCTATGTGCTGAATATTCGCGTCGGCGCGACTGATTGCTGCGGACTCTACGGTCTCCGCCGCTCGGTGGGCGCGTCCTCCGGGGACATCGGGCTGCTCACGTCTTATATCGCCGATATCACGCGGATTTTTGCCTTGCGGGACCGTTATACGATTAGCGCTCCCGTGTGGGAATATTTTCCACAAGAATCCGCCCAGGAGACGCAGCCCGAATTGGCCGGCCTTTTTAAGGAATGTCATTTGGATCTGCAAAACGGGCTGATTGGCAAAACCGCTATTCACCCTTCGCAATTGCTGCCGATCCAGGCTATGCACACCGTGGATTGGGAAACATACACTGACGCCGGCGAAATCGCGGAAGCCGCGGCCGCGGCCCGGGGGGTTTTTGCCAGCGCCGGCCGGAACAAGATGAACGAACCCAAGCCGCATGAGATTTGGGCGCGGCGCGTTTTGAAGCAGGCTGCCGTTTACGGGGTTTTGCGCCGGGAGGTCAGCCGGCTTGATTTGTGGCGCGCGGCGAAAGGCGAGGTATGAATGAAAGAACATATTCTCCGGGCGGGTCCGCATTTGCGCCTGGCGCTGTCGATCCGCCGCGTCAGTTTTTGTTTGCGCTGGGAGCAGCTTTTTGGGCTGGCGGCCCGGCGTAATCCCCGGCGGGCTTTTCTTTTCGTCAGCCGCGTTCTGGGTAAACACCTGGCTATGCCGCCGCATAAACTGCTGGCGGCGGCGAAACTCTTGGCTCTGGAATATACCGGGCAGGGCGGGGCGGAGGATTATCTGCGCCTGCTCGACGCCGAAGCGTCGTTCCCGGCTTTAAACGCCGGTCTGATGGCGGGGCGGGCGGATATCGCGGCGGCGGAGCGCACGATTTTTATCGGGTTCGCGGAAACGGCCACCGGGTTGGGGCAAGCGCTGGCCAATTCGTTCCGGGGCGAGATCGCTTACGCTCATACGACGCGAGTCGTCCGGCCGGGCGAACCGGCGCTAAAATTTACGGAAGAACATTCCCACGCCAGCGAGCATTATTTATATTTGAATGAGGTCGCTGATTTCATGACGTCATGCCGCTGCGCCGCTTTTATTGACGATGAATTGACGACGGGGCGCACGGCGCTGGCCGGTATTCGCCGCTTGCACGCGGCTTACGGCTTGCGGCGGTTTTTGATCTTTTCGCTGCTTGATTGGCGTGACGCCGCCGCGCGGCGGGCGCAGGCGGAATTGGCCGCGGAATTGGGCGCGGAGATCACCGCTGTTTCTCTGTTGCAGGGCGATTTTCGCGAAATCGGCGCGGGCGGCGCGGAGGAAAAAACAGCGACGGAGGATTATCGCGGGCAAGCCGGCGCCGACTACGCGGTGTTGGATCTGTCCGGTCTGGGGCTGCCGGGCGGCCGGGCGCCGCTTGACGCGGAGGCGCTGGCCGCGCGGCCTAAGCTGTGCCGCCGGGCGGCGGAGGCCATAAAGAGTTTTTTACCGGCCGGCGGCGGGCGGCTGCTGTATATCGGCACGGGGGAGCTGATTTACGCGCCGCTCATGTGCGCCGGTTATTTGGGCGGCGGCGATTTTCACTCGACGACGCAGAGCCCGATCATGCCGCTGGCCGGCTCGGCGATCGAAAGCGGCATTTGTTTTGACCCGCCGGACACTTACAGCCGGGCGGGCTATCTCTATAACGTGCCGGGCGGACGTTACGGGCAGGCGGTTATTTTCAGCGAAAAAAGCCTGACGCGCGAGCAGGGTATCGGTCAGTTGGCCCTTTATCTGCGCCGTCAGGGAATCGGACGGGTGACGGTGGTCCTGCTTTGACGGCGCGCGGATTGCAGCCGCCCGGAAGTTTCGCTCCGGAAGACGTGACTTTGCTCCTGCAGGACGTCAGCGGCCGGGTGGCGGAAAGGCCGGTAGCGGAGCGGGAAGACGCTGTCCAGAGAGGGCGTCATTACTCGGAAGATTTGCCGATAGAACAATTGCCGGACGCCGAATATATGGAGGTTTTTTTTCATTTGCTGCGCGCGGCCAGCCGCCGCGTGGCTCTTTACACCGGCGTGTTGACGCGTCGGACACTGCGGCGCCATAAACGTCCGGTGCTGGTTTCCCTCGCGCGTTCCGGCGTGCCCTGCGGCGTACTCATGCGCCGCTATGCCCGCCGGGAATTAGGGGAGGATCTGCCGCATTTCGCCGTCAGCATCATCCGGGGCAAAGGATTAGATGAAAACGCCATGCAGTGCATTCTGGAGGCTTATCCCGGCAGGCCGTTGGTTTTCGTAGACGGCTGGACGGGCAAGGGCGCGATCGCGCGGGAGTTGGCTGAGGCGTGCGCGGATTTCAGCCGCCGCCGGGATATTCCTCTGGCTCCCGTGTTAGCCGTGCTGGCGGATCCGGCCGGCGTCGCCGCGATCTGCGCGACCAGAGAAGATTTTCTCAACCCGTCCTGTTGCCTGAACAGCACGGTCTGCGGCTTGCTGAGCCGCACGGTGCATAACGCGGCGCTGGTCGGAGAGCGGGATTTTCATGGGGTGCGCGTATATTGGGAGTTCGCCGCCGCGGATCAGACGGATTTTTATTTGCGGACGGTGGAATCTCATTTCGCGGAGCTGCGCGGGGAAACGGAAGCTTTGGCGCGCCGTCCGGCTGCCGCCGGTTCGGATACGGGCGGCTGGGCGGAAGCGGAGCGCATCGGGCGTTTGTTCGGCGTGCGGGATATTCACCGCGTTAAGCCGGGTTTGGGTGAAACGACGCGGGTTTTGCTGCGCCGGGTGCCGGAGCGGATTTTACTCCGGGAGCCGGAACACCCGGATCTGGCGCATATTCGCTTGCTGGCCTTGGGCAAAGGGGTCCCGGCCGTCACTTTCCCGGACATGCCCTACCTTTGCTGCGGCTTGATCGCGGCGCGCGGAGAGAGTGAAACATGATCATCACGGCGGATCTGGACGATACGCTGATTTTTTCGGCGCGCCGTCTCGCGGCCGCCGGGCTGTCGCCGGCCGGGGCCGTGCCTGTTGAGTACAAGGACGGCGAACCCGTCGCCTATATGACGGCGCCGGCCCTGGCGGCCCTGCGCGCGCTGCAGCGGCGCGCGGTGTTCGTTATCAACACTTTGCGCGGGGAGGAACAGGCGCGGCGGGTCGTTTTTATCCGGGACGGCGGCTGCCGCTATCTTTGCTGCCAGAACGGATTGTACATATACCGAGACGGCGCGCCGGACGCCGGTTGGGGGAGGGCGGTGGCCCAAACCGCGGCCGCCCTGCCGCTGGGGCTGGACGTCGCCGCGGCCTGGGTCGTCCGGGCGCTGCCGGGGGTTTTGCTTCTTTCCCGCCGCTATGAATATATGGCGGTATTTTTTGTTGAACCGGCCGAATTTGCCGCGGCTGCCTACTTGGAACTGCGCCGGGATTTGGCGCGGCTGGGCTGGCGTTTGCAGCGTCAGCGGCGCAAGCTGTATCTCCTGCCCTTGGCGATCGACAAAGGCCTGGCACTGCTCCATATCTGCAAGCGGGAAGGGAGCGGCGGCCAGGACGCGGTCGGTATCGGCGATTCGTATTTTGATTGGCCGTTTTTAGCTTTGTGTCGGCGCCGGTTATCTTTGGCGGGCAGTTCTTTGGCCGCGGCTGGGACGGAAGACGGAGAATTCGCGCCGGATGAGACTAAGCCGTCGGGGATAGAGTTTTCGCGGCGGCCGCTTTTGGCCGGGACGGAGGAACTGTTGCTGCGCCTTTGCCAGGAGATGGATCTGTGATCGCGGGAAACGCGCGGAGAAAATTATTACATGTTTTTTTTCTCGCCCTGTAATTCCGGCGCCCTCTCCGGCATCTAATAAGTAACAATCAAAATTATTGTTGAGGAGTTGGGAGTATGAGCGCAAAGATCTTGCACTTGCCAAGGGGTACAGTCTCTCAGCCTAAATGTGCGCTGTGCGAAAATCCAGCCCCGGTGCATATTTTTCGCGGCCTGCCGGTCTGCCAGTCCTGCATAGATTTATTTCGGAGGCGGGCGGGCGCCGAGATCGCCGTCGTCAGAGAAATTCACGGGACGGAAAAAAGTTCCGTCCACAGCTGAGCCGGTCATGCCGGAAAGGAGGGCTGGTTCAGCCAGCCCATTACATAAAAGTTACCAAATATCAGGGTCGCTGTTCTACCCGTCGTCATTGCGAGGGCGAAAGGGAAGGAGACGTTTTTTCCGCGACGCTATTGAAGAACGGGGCGGTAAGTGGTAGACTGTAAGCAGGCGGGTAAAAGCGGGAGCGAAACGGAGGAACTCTGTGGCGCAGCGCATAGCGGTTATCGGTTCTACTGGTTCTGTGGGAACGCAAACACTGGCGGTGGTCGCCGCCGCGGGCAGGCGTCTCTCTGTCGGCGCGCTGGCCGCCGGGGCGGACGCGGCGGCGCTGGAGGAGCAAGTTCGGCGTTTTCGCCCGGAGCTGGCAGTTTTGGCGGATGAAGAAAAAGCGGCCGAATTACGGGTGCGTTTGCGTGATTTGCCTGTGCGCGTGGCCGCCGGGCGGACGGGAGTTTTGGAAGCCGCCGCGCTCCGGGACGCGGATACGACCGTCATAGCCGTGAGCGGCTGCGCCGGTCTGGCCCCGACGCTTGCGGCCATAGAGGCGGGAAAACGGGTGGCGCTCGCGAACAAAGAAACTTTGGTCGCGGCCGGCGAACTCGTCATGGCGGCGGTCAGGCGCAAAAAAACGGCGCTGCTGCCTGTGGACAGCGAACATTCCGCTGTTTTTCAGGCCTTGCGCGCCGGGAGGCGCTCAGAAGCGGCCCGGTTGATCCTTACCGCTTCCGGCGGTCCGTTCCTCGGTTGGAGCGCGGAGGCTCTGGAGAAAGTCACGCCGGCGGAAGCTTTGCGTCACCCACGCTGGCGTATGGGGCCGAAAATCACTGTGGATTCGGCCACAATGATGAATAAAGCGCTGGAAGTGATCGAAGCCCATTTTCTTTTCGATATGCCTTATGAAAAAATCGCGGTGCTGATCCATCCGCAAAGCTTCGTCCATTCGATGGTGGAATTCGTTGACGGCTCCGTATTGGCGCAAGCCGGCGAGCCGGACATGCGTCTGCCTATCCAATACGCGCTCAGTTATCCGCGGCGCTGGCCGCTTCGGCCGCAACCCGCGGACTCTCCGGCGGAGCGAACGCTCACGTTCGTTTCTCCGGGAAAATATGAGTTTCCGGCCTTGGCTTTGGGCCGGCGCTGCGCTTTGGCGGGCGGCACCGTCCCCGCTGTGATGAACGCGGCCAACGAAGTGTTCGTCCGGGCGTTTCTGGCTGGGGATCTCAAGTTCAGTCAAATCGTGCCGCTGACGGGCCGGGTGGCGGACGCGCATCGGGCGGGCCCGGCAGACACGCCGGACGCCGTGTTTCGGGCTGAGGATTGGGCGCGGCGGCGCGCGGAGACGGAATTGGCAGCGGTCGGAACGGCCGTTCGTTCGCAAGTCTGGTGAGGAAAATATGATTAAAGCAATCATCGTTATACTTGTGCTGGGGCTGATGATTCTGGCGCATGAATTCGGGCATTTTATCATGGGCCGCCTAGCCGGCGTCCGTGTGCTGGAGTTTTCTTTCGGCATGGGTCCGCGTCTCGGCGGCGTGCGGAAAAACGGCACGGATTATTCGTTGCGCGCCTTGCCTTTCGGCGGCTATGTGCGCTTTTTGAGCCGCGAGGAAATAGCGCTGCGGCGGGCGGAAGCGGAAGAAAACGCGGAAGAAGGCGATGAAGAATACGAAGGCGGGCGGGCGGATGAACCGGAATACCCGGAAAGCGAAAGCATGGAAAGCAAGGGTTTTTGGCAGAAATTCTCCATCTATGTCGCCGGCCCCGTCATGAACCTGTTGCTGGGCGCGCTGATTTTCATTCTGGCTTACGCCTTTTTCGGCGTAACGACTTCAAGCGGGGAAAACGTGATCGGCGCGGTCGTGCCGGATCTGCCGGCGCAGGCGGCCGGCCTGGAGGCGGGGGATCGGGTGGTGGCGGTAAACGGCGCCCCGACCGCCGACTGGGAGTCTATGACGCGGGAGATCCGCGCCGAAAACCAGACCGTTCTCGTTCTCAGCATAGAAAAAACCGACGGACAGACGCGGCAGATAGAACTGACGCCTGTGCCGGACGACAGCGGCGGCTATCCGGTCATCGGCGTCACGGCTCAGGTTTTCCAGCAAAAAGTGGGCGTCTCTCAAGCCGTGCGTTACGGCTTGCTGCGCACCTGGGAGTTTACCGGGCTCCTGCTGGATTATATCGCGGGCATGTTTACCGGGCGGGAAAAAGTCGATCTCGGCGGGCCGGTGGCTATCGCGGGCATCATCAGCGATGGGGCGGAGGCGGGCGCGATGGCGCTGCTGCAGATCATGGCCATTCTCAGTCTCCAGTTCGGCGTGCTGAACTTGCTGCCGATTCCGGCTCTGGACGGCGGCCAGCTCGTGGTACTGATTTTCGAGCGCGTGCGCGGGCGGGAACTGAGTCCGGAAAAGAAAGGCATAATCCAGCTGACGGGGTTTGCCTTGCTGCTCGCCCTGATGATAGCCGTCACTTACTCGGATATTTTGCGTCTGTTTGGGGATTAATTAACGCGGCGAAAGGATGATTGTCATAATGCCGGATTTGGCTTGGCTGGACGGGGAAATCATGCCCTTGACCGAGGCCCGGGTCAGTTTCTTGGATCACGGTTATTTTTATGGTTACGGCGTTTACGAGGCCTGTAAAGCCTTTGCCGGCAAAATTTACGCTTTGGAAGAGCATCTGGCCCGGCTGGACAGAAGTCTCCGGGCCTTGCGCATCACGCCCGGCCTGAGCGGGGCGGAACTCGCGCGCGCGATGAAAGATCTCGCTGCGTGGAGCGGGTACGAAGCGGTGTTTTTATATCTGCAAATCACGCGGGGCGTGGGAAAACGGGGGGCGGCGCCGCCGGAAAACGGGCCGGTGATCACGATGTTCGCGACGGAACTGGAAATGATGACGCCCGCGGACTGGAACGCCGGCATCGCGGTGATCACGCTGCCGGACGAGCGCTGGGCGCACCCGGATATCAAATCGCTCAACCTCTTGCCGAATATTCTGGCTAAGGAAAAAGCGCTGGAGGAGGGCGCGCAGGAAGCGATTTTTTATAACGAACGAAACGTCGTCACCGAGGCCGCTTCCAGCAACGTATTCGCCGTTTTGGCCGGGGAGCGGCTGGTGACGCCGCCGCTTGACGGGCGTATCCTAGAGGGGGTCTCCCGGCTCATGATTTTACGCCGGGCGCGGGAAAACGGCCTCCGGATCGAGGAGACGTATTTTACGCGCGCCGAACTCGCCCAGGCCGCAGAAATATTCATAACCGGCACAAGCGAGGAAATAGTCCCGGTTACCGGACTGGACGGGGCGCGGGTCGGCGGCGGAACAGCCGGGCCTTGGACGCGCCGGTTGTATGACATGTATTTGCGGGCTCAGGGAAGCACTGATTACTTCCAAAGGCGGAATTCTTAAAATAAGGAGACGGAGCAGTGCGGGAACAATTGGAGAATACGCGGATCGAGGCGCTGGAGTTCATCGCGGCGGCGGACAGCGAAGAAAGGTTGCAGGAGATCCGGGTGCGTCTGTTTGGCAAAAAAGGCGTCCTGACCCAGTTAATGAAACAGCTGGGAACCTTGCCGCCGGCGGAAAGGCCGCGGGCGGGCGGTTTGGCGCACGAGACGCGCGCCGCGCTGGAACGCGCCTGGGACGATAAAAACAGGGCTTTGCAGGCGGAAGCGCTCACGGCGCGGCTGCGGCAGGAAACCGTTGACGTCACTTTGCCGGGAACGCCGTTGCCGGCCGGGCATCGGCACCCGCTGAACACAGTCGTCACCGACATTGAGAATATTTTCCTCGGTATGGGTTTTTCCATCGCCGAAGGCCCGGAAATCGAGACGGATTACTATAATTTTGAAGCCTTGAATTTGCCGCCGGATCACCCGGCCCGCGATATGCAGGACAGTTTCTATATTACGGAAGAATTTTTGCTGCGCTCTCAAACCTCGCCGGTGCAGATCCGCACGATGGAAAACATGTGTCCGCGCCTGCCCGTTAAAATCATAGCGCCGGGCAAGGTGTACCGCAACGACGACGACGCGACTCATTCCCCCATGTTTCACCAGGTCGAAGGACTGCTGGTGGACAAGGGCGCGCGCATGTCCGACCTGAAAGGAGTGCTGTTGCGGTTCATCAGGGAGATGTTCGGTCCGGAGCGCGAAATACGGATGCGCCCCAGCTTTTTCCCTTTTACGGAACCGAGCGCGGAAATAGACGTCTCCTGTATGTTCTGCGGCGGCGGGGGATGCCGGCTCTGCAAAGGGACGGGTTGGATAGAGATCCTCGGCTCCGGCATGGTGCATCCGCGGGTGCTGACGATGGGCGGCTACGACCCGGGCGCCGTGACGGGATTCGCTTTCGGCGTCGGCGTCGAGCGGGTGGCGATGCTGAAATACGGCATAGACGACATGCGCCTTTTATTCGATAACGATATAAGGTTTTTGTGCCAGTTTTAACATAGGGAATAAGGAGAGAGAAACGTGCGCGTTAGCAAAGAATGGCTGAGTGAATTCATCGAGCTGCGGGAAACCGGCGCGGAACTGGCGGAGCTGTTTACGGCGGCCGGCGTGGAAGTGGCGGGGGTGGAGACGGTGGAAGAAGGTGGTGGCAGTTCGGGTGACGAGATACTTGATTTGGAATTATATCCCAACCGTCCCGACTGTCTGTGCATGGCGGGCATAGCCAGGGAAGCCGGCGCTCTGCTCGGCCGGCGTCCGGCGCTCGGCGGCTGGGCGAACGGCGAGGAAAAAACCTGGCCGGCGAGCCGGCAGCGAGTGGTGGTGGACGCGCCGGAACTCTGTCTGCGTTACGCCGGTCTCGTGACGGAAAACGCCGCGATAGCCCCGTCTCCCGCCTGGATGCGGAACCGCCTGTTTAAGGCGGGTGTGCGCCCGATCAACAATGTGGTCGATATCACGAATTATTGTATGCTGGAACTCGGCCAGCCGCTGCACGCTTTTGACGCCGATAAAGTGCGGGGGGATATTCATGTGCGCCTGGCGAAGCCGGGAGAAACCATCATAACTTTGGATGGGATTACGCGCGCTCTGGCGCCGGATATGCTGGTCATAGCCGACGACAGCGGGCCGGTCGCCATCGCGGGTGTTATGGGCGGACTGGCTACTGAAATAACGCCGGCGACGAAGAACATTTTTTTCGAGTCGGCGCATTTTCTCGGCGCCAGTGTCCGGCGCGCCAGCCGTCGTCTAGGACTGCGCTCCGAATCCTCCGGCCGCTTTGAAAAAGGGGTGGATCCCTATCTCTGTCTGGCGGCGCTGGGGCGGGTGGCGGAACTCATGTCCGAACTCGCCGCCGGCCGACCGACCGCTCTGACGGAATATAAGGGCGAACTGCCCCCGCCCCGAAGCGTTACGCTGACTGAAGGCAGACTGGCGCTCGTTACAGGGGCCCGGTACGCGAAAACAGAAATAGAACGGGTGCTGCGCGATCTGGATTTCGCTTATACGGAAGCGGGGGGAAGTTTTACAGTGGAAACTCCCTTTTATCGCCAAGATTTACACATTGAGGAAGATTTGATCGAGGAAATAGCCCGCATAATCGGCTATGACCGCATACCGACTACTTTACCTCAAGGGGAAACGACGGTTGGCCGCCGTTCGCCGCGGCAGGATTTTCGCCTTCTCGTGCGCGATACGCTGACGCGGAGCGGGTTTTGCGAAGCGATCACTTATTCTTTTGTCAATCCCGAGCAGGACGCGCTGTGGGGCGGTAAGCGGCGGATCGCCTTGCGCAATCCCCTGCGCGACGAATTGAGCGTTATGCGCACCTCGATCCTGCCGGGGCTCTTGGAAGCGGGCGCCCGCAACGCGGCCCGGCGCAATACGGATTGGCTGCTGTTTGAAATGGGCAGCGTCTATCTGGCGGAGGAAGACGATTTGCGTGAGCCGCCGCTGGAAGCGCCGCGTCTGGCCGGCCTCCTGCTGGGGGAAAGCGGGCGGCACTGGCGGGAAGCGCCCCGCGCTTATGATTTTTTTTACGGCAAAGGCGTGCTGGACGCTCTCGCGCGCGCCTGCCGCGTGGTTTTCCACTATGAGCGTCTGACGGAGACGCGGTATGCGGATCTGCTCCATCCGGGGCGGGCGGCCCTTGTGCGCGTGGAGGACGAGCGGCTGGGCGTGCTGGGAGAAC
>JAISEW010000094.1 GCA_031263945.1 Gracilibacteraceae bacterium
TGCCATCGATGGAAAAAATATCCATATCGGTTCGCCCATATTCCCGCGCCTCGGGGATGTCCACCCGCCCGCCGAGCTGTTTGGCCATGAGCTGCATCCCGTAGCAAATCCCCAAAACAGGAACGCCCAAATCATAAATTCCCGGATCCGCCGCCGGCGCGCCCGGTTCGTTCACGCTGGCCGGCCCGCCGGAAAAAATAAGGCCGCTCGGCCGGCGCGCCGCTATTTCCGCCAAAGGCGTGCGGTAAGAGATCATTTCCGAATAGACCTTTGCTTCGCGCACGCGGCGGCAGATGAGTTGATTATATTGTCCGCCGAAATCCAGCACCAAAATCAGATCCCGCTCCATTTTTCCTCCTCGCCGGCAGCCGCGGCGGAACGCGCAGGGCGTCCGGAAACTAAACTGTGATTTTCAAACATGTCTTGGGCGCTCGCGCAGCTCATGCAAAAAACTGAGATAAAAATTATAACGCGCCGGAGATATAACGCCGGCGGCCACCGCCGCTTTGACCGCGCAATCGGGTTCTTTGTCATGCGCGCAAGTCTTAAAGCGGCAAGAAGCCGCGCGCGAAGCTATCTCCGGGAAACAGCGCGCCAAATCCGCCGGTTTCATTTCCGGCAAATGATACGATGAAAACCCCGGCGTATCCGCAACCAAACCGCCCGCCACGCGCAGCATCTCCACATGCCGGGTGGTATGGCGGCCTCTCCCCAGTTTCACGCTGATATCGCCTGTTTTGCGGTTGAGTCCGCCCAGCGCGTTGAGCAAGCTCGTCTTGCCCACTCCGGACTGCCCCGCCAGCACCGCTGTCCGTCCCCGCAGCCGCGCGCCGAAATCGGTCACTCCCTCGCCGCTCACCACAGAGACGCAAAGCGCCGCGTATCCCGCTTGGCGGTAGCGATCAGGCGCGTCTCGCCGGTCCGCGGGCAGCAGATCCGCTTTTGTAAAAATGACGACGATTTCCAAGCCGGCATATTCCGCCTGGACGAGCAGCCGGTTCAGCAAAGTTTCGTCAGGCGGCGGTTTCGCCAGGGAAAAAACCAGCGCGGCAAAATCCACATTGGCCACCAGCGGCCGTTTGAGAGCGTTCCGGCGCGGCAAAACCTTCTCGATCGTTCCGCCGCCGTCTGTGTTCGCGTCCGCGTCCACAAGTATTTCCACCTCGTCGCCCGGCAGAAAATCCTGTTTTCGCAAACGGAAACGCCCGCGCAAAGAACATTCCCATACGCGTTCTTCGGCGAGTACATAATAAAAACCGCCGTACCCCCGCAGCAGTTTACCGCGTAAACGCATAAACCGCCTTTAGTCCTTATCGTAGAAAATGTTGACGGCGGAAAGATACTCGCGGCCGTCTCCGCCGTAATGCACCTCGCCGCGCTCGACCGCTATGTGAACGATATGTTCCCGCTTGATTTGCTCCACCTCAAAAAAATTATTCACCGCCTGTTCAATTGAACCGCCGAGGCCGTGTACCGGTAAGATGCGCTCCATTTTCATCAATGTTATCCTTCTCCTTTCGACAGGCTATTCACGACGGCCGGTTCAAACCGGCGGGCCGGGGCCGAGAGACACGACCAGCGTCACCGCCCCCCCCTGCATTATAGGGCGGGCCGGGGCCGGATCCGTGGAAATCACGGCGTCCGGCGGGTAGAGCGTCGATCTCTCCGTCTTGACCGTGATGACAAAATAATTGGCGCTCAGGATTTTTCTCGCTTCCGCGGAAGAAAACGAGAGTACATCGGGCATCACCGTCATGACGTACGTCTCGCCGCTGCTGATCCAAAGCGTTATTTTGCCGTCCGCCGGCGATTCGGCGCCCGGCGCCGGATCTTGATTGATCACATGATCTTTGGCGACCGTAGAGCTGGATTCCGCCACGGTCTCAACTGATCCCGCCGAAAAACCGGCTTGAGTAAGGCGGTTTTTCGCGTTCTCCAGGCTCGGATGGTCCGACTTGAGGTCGGGCATGCTGATGAGCGCCATACCTCTGCTCAACGTGATTTCGATAGCGCGGCCCTGTTTGACTTTTTCTTCCGCCGGGACGCTCTGGGCGATCACGCGGTCTTTGGCCACCGTGTCGCTGAAACCGTAACTGATGTTCGGATCGACCGCCAGTCCCGCGGCCTTTAATTTAGCTTCCGCTTCTTCCGCTGTCAGATCCGTGAGATCCGGCACGGCGACCTCGGGAACGTAGAGGACTCTCAGGAGCGCGGACGCGCCCGCGATCACGATTATCAGGAGCGCCAGCGCGATCGCCGCCGTCGCCGCCCGCCTGATCAATTTGCGGCGCCGCGTATCCGTCCGTCCGCCGCCGCGCGCGGCCTGGCCCAAATTATCATGCACTTTTGTTCCGCCCAACCCGTCGGGACCGTCCGCCGCGTCCCAGGCGACAGTCCGCCCGGCTTCCACAGCCGCCAGATCAGAGAGCAACTCGCCGGCGTCAGCGCAGCGCCGCGTCATATCTTTAGCCAGGAGTTTATTTACAATTTTTTCCAATTCGGGCCCCGCCGCCGGATTCAACTCGGTCAAAGAAGGGGGAGGATCATTCAAATGTTTCATAACTATGGCGTAAGGGGAATCCCCGTCAAAGGGCAGACGGCCGGTCAGCATTTCAAACAGGATGACGCCGAGGGAGTACAGATCCGATTGCGCGCCCGTAGTCCGTCCTTGCGCCTGCTCCGGGGAAAGATAATGCACCGAGCCGACGATATCGCCGGCGCCGCCGGTGACCGTGTCGGAAGAAACGGCGCGGGCAATGCCGAAATCCGTCACTTTCACCCGTCCGTCTTTTGTGATCAGGATATTTTGCGGTTTTATATCCTGATGGATGATGCCGCCCGCGTGCGCGTGGGCCAGGGCTTCCGCCACCTGGCGCGTAACGTCTATAGCCACGCCGGCCGGAAAAGGCGCTTTATCACGGATATAGTTTTTCAGGGTCCGCCCTTCGATATATTCCATGACGATGAAATCGGCGTCTTCCTTGCCCACGTCATAAACGGAAACGATATTGGGATGGGAAATACTGGCCGCAGCTTGGGCTTCCCGGCGAAAACGCCGGACAAAACCTTCGTCACTGGCGAATTGTTCCCGCAAAATTTTCACAGCCACGACGCGGCCCAACAGGGAATCCATAGCTTTATACACCACAGCCATCCCGCCGGCGCCTACGGTCTCAAGCAACTCATATCTTCCCACCAGTATTTTGCTCACACACGCACTCCTTACGTTCAGTCAAATTTTGGAAAAATTTTCCTATCGGTCGTACGGGAAAAACAAAACAGCTGTAAAATTATCCGGCGCGCCGCGCTCGAAAATGAGATCTTTCCACACGGCAAACAGGCAGTCCGCCTCCCGCTCCCGCATATCCCGGCTGATTTCCTCCGCGGCAAGCAGATTGGAAAAGCCGTCCGTACATAAAAGGAGCGCGTCTCCCGGGTAAATGTCCGCCGCGAAATAATCCGGCGCGGCAGGGCTGCCGTCCAAGGCCCGGGAAAGAACATTGCGGGCCGGATGGCGCGAAGCTTCTTCCGGTGTCAAAGCGCCGCTGCGGACGAGATCCTCCACCACGGAATGATCTTGGGTGAGCTGCGTGAAAACGCCCGCCCTGAACAGGTAGGCGCGGCTGTCGCCTATATGGCCGAACACCGCCTGCTCCCCGTCGACAACGCACGCCGTCAGCGTCGTTCCCATGCCGGCCTGATCTTTTTGTCCGGACGCCTCAAAAATCCGGCGGTTGGCTTCCGTGAGCGCCGCTTTCATCCAGGCCGCGGCCTTCAGGTTTTTGAGTTCGCCGGCTTTTCGGCGCAAACTGTCCACAGCCAGAGCCGAAGCCACTTCACCGGCCCTGTGTCCGCCCATGCCGTCCGCCACCGCGAACAAGCCGGCTTCCGGCAGGAGCAGGCAGTTGTCCTCGTTGTTTTGACGCACAGAACCCGTTTCTGAGAAGTGAAAATATTCCATGGAATTCCCCTTGCGGCGTTTTAACTTTAACTATTTTTATTTCGCTGAAAATCGTTGAATTCCTGCCGCAGCTGTCCGCAAGCCGCTTCAATGTCCACGCCTTTTTCCGCCCGGATCGTCGCCGTCAAACCCCGCTTGGTGAGCGCGCGCCGAAACGCCGCCGCCCGCGCGGCGGTCGGGCGCTCCGCCGTGCTGCCGGCGACGGGATTTACGGGAATAAGGTTGATATGGGCCGGCATTCCGCGCAGTAACGCGGCTAACGCGCGCGCCTGCGCTTCTGTCGCGCTTTCCCGCGTCAGGGCTATCTCGAACGTGAGCCGGCGGCCGGTGCGGCGCGCGTATTCCCGGCAGGCGTCCGTCAGGACGGCCAGCGGGTACTTGCGATTCAGCGGCACGAGGGTGTCGCGCAGATCGTCCGTTCCTGCGTGCAGGGAAACCGCCAGCCCCATTTGCGGAGCGGCCTCCGCCAAACGCAAGATCCCCGGCACAACGCCGGCCGTGGAAACCGTCATTCGCCGCGCGCCGATATTTTGTCCCCGTTCCTCGTTTAAGATCCGCGCGGCCCGCAAAAACGACTCCATATTGTAAAACGGTTCCCCCATGCCCATAAACACGAGGTTCGTCGCCCGGAAATCCGCGTCGGCGCGGCGCATGTAAGCGGTGACGGCGAGCAGCTGCCCAGTGATCTCTCCCGCGCTCAAATCGCGGCGGAATCCCATGCGCCCGGTGGCGCAGAAGCGGCAGCCGACAGCGCAGCCGACTTGCGCGGACAGGCAGAGCGTAACGCGGTCACGGCTTCTGTCACCGCTGTAATCCATCAGGACCGACTCGATCGTTTCCCCGTCCGCCAGCCGGAATAAAAATTTGCGGGTGCCGTCCCGGCTCACCCTCACGCGCTCCGGCGCCGGCAAGCGCAAAGTCAGCCGCCCGGCCAATTTTTCCCTGTCGGCGCGGCTGATATTCTTCATGTCCGCCCAATCCGCGGCCCCGAGCCGCTGGACCCATTCAAACACCTGCCGCCCGCGGTACGCCGGCAAGCCGGTTTCCAGGCATACGGCCGTCAGTTCCGCTTCGCTTAACCCGCATACGTCCATATGATCACCGCTCATCAGCTGTCGCCGCCGCGGCGGAATTTAGCCAGAAAAAAACCGTCCATCCCATGCCTTTGTGGTAAAATTTGCCACATGCCTTTTTCCCACTGCCGCTCGTCCGCCGGGGAAGGGCAGGCGAACGGCATAGCCGGCCCCAGAGGCACAGGCCGGAAATCAGTCCGCGCGGCGGCGAAAGCTTTGACGACGGCAAAATTTTCTTCCGGTTCCACCGTGCAAGTGGCGTAAACTATTTCGCCGCCCGGCCGCGCCGCCTGAGCCGCGCCGAGCAGGATACCGAGCTGCAGGGCGGGAAGGGCGCTCAGTTCTTCCTCGTTTTTTTGCCAGCGTAAATCGGCGCGCCGGCGCGCGACCCCCAGCCCGGAACAGGGAGCGTCCACCAGTATTTTATCATAAGCGCCGTGTTCCGGCGCGGGCAGATCCCGGGCGTCGCCGGGCCGGGCCGCGATTATGCTCACGCCGAGCCGCGCCGCGTTTTGCTCGATCAGAGCCAGCTTGGCCGCGTGTATATCAAGGGCGGCTATTTCTCCAATATTTTCCATTAATTCCGCCATATGGGTGGTTTTGCCGCCGGGAGCGGCGCAGGCGTCCAGCACCCGTTCCCCCGGAGCCGGCGCCAGGAGAACGGACGCTAATTGCGAGCTTTCGTCCTGCGCCGTACATAATCCGGCCTGAAAAGCAGGCAGAGCGTCCGGCGCTCCCCAACCGGTCAGGCATACGGCCGACGGCGCCCAGATCCCCCGGCGGATATCCGCCGTTCGGCCGTCCTCCGAAAGCAAAGCGGCGATCAGGCTTTCCCGCGCGCAACGCAGCCGGTTTGTCCGGAGCCAGATTTCCGCCGGCTCGTTATTCCAAAGGCAGAATTTTTCCGTCTCCTCGCGGCCCCAGCGCCGAAGCCAGCGCCGCACAAGCCATTCCGGATGAGAATAACGGGCGCTGATATATTCCGCCGGCTGCTTGTCCCGGTTCGGCCAGTCCACATTCCAGCCTTCCGCGGCGACACGGCGTAAAACCCCGTTGACGAGGGCGGCATGCGGCGGGGACGTCAGTTTGGCGATCCGGACGCTCTCACTGACGGCCGCCGCCGCCGGGACGCGTTCCAGCCAGAGCAGCTGGAACGCGCCCATGCGCAGAGCCGCTCGCGCTTCTGCCGGCAAAGCGCGCAGCGGCTTGTGCAAATGCCGCCGCAGGATATAGTCCAGAGTCCCGCGTTGTTTCAGCACCCCGTTGACCAGCGCGGTCGCCAGCCGGCGCTCCCGCGCGTCCGTCAGAGAGGGCAGCGTCTGGCGCAGCAGGATATTGGCGTAGGCGTGTTCTCGCTCAACGCGCGTGAGCAAAGCCGCCGCCGTTTCCCGCGCTCCCGCGGCCGCCCGCTTCAATCCCGCTCCCGCCCGAGAGAGCGCAGCAAGGGGAAAACGATTTGCAAAACCGCGACCGCGTAAGTAAAAGCGGCCGCGGTCAGCACTTTGCGCGCGCCTTTTTCCTCCTCCGCTCCGGCTAACAGGGCTTCGCCGCGCAAAAGACTCAGCGCGCGCCAGGTGGCGTCGATCTCCACCGGCAGTGTAAATATTTGGGATAAAATGGCGGTGAAAAAAAGGATGATACCCAGCGCGAAGATAAGCCACCAGGATGTGAGAATACCCAGCATGGCTAAAATCAAGCCGAATTTGCTGCCGACGAACGCCGCCGGGCGCATGATATTGCAGATGACGAGCGGCGCGAAGCGTTCGTCGTGCTGGAGGGCGTGCCCGGTTTCGTGAGCAGCCACGGCCAGAGCGGCGACCGTCCCGCCGTCATAAACTCTGGTACTCAGACACACGACGCGCCGGCGCGGATCATAATGATCCGTCAGCTCGCCAAAGACCCGCTCCACCCCCACGTGATACAGGCCGCGGGCGTCAAGCAGCCCGCGCGTGATATCCGCTCCGTTTCGCCCTATCTGACATAAGACCATGGCGTATCTTCTGTAAGTGTGTCTCAGGATGAATTGAGCGCAGTCAGGTAAGAGAAAGAAGACAGTCACGAGCAGTTCCGGGAGCAGTTCTAAAATCATCAGGCCCTCCGGCAAATGTTTTCTTACATTATATACAAGAAACCCTTTGAGCGCAACCTGCGCAAGCGGCCGGAATGACGGGAGGGAGCAGGAAAATGGATTCCGGAACGAGTCCGGAATGACGGGGGGGGAGAATGACGCGGAAGATGGGTTGATTTTTTGCGTTTTTCTTATATAATTTAAATTAATGATCAGTGTTGCAATCCCCGCAAATATACAAATTATATTATACGAGGAGGAGAAAGAATGCGCGCGATCCATATCGCAAACGCCAAAAAGCGCGACGCGGAAGTGGGGCTGGAAGCTCTGGCAAAAAAAACCGGCGTGCGCTTCGTCCTGCCGGACGGGGGGCAGCAGCGTAATGTGAAGATATTGCGCTCCGTGACCGGGCTGGAGACGCTCACCCAGGCCTGCGGCGGACTGCGGGAACTCGGGGAAGCGATCATCGCGGGCGACCCGGAGGTAGACCGCGAGCAGGTGGGCAAGTTTCTGCGCAAGACGCATAAGCTTTATTTGAACCACGCCGGCCAAATCGCCTACCGCGTCAATTTGCTCCAGGTCGTCCGCAATCCGGACGGTACGGAGAAGGAACGGCGCGACTTGATGAAAGCTCAGGCCAACGTGACCGCGGAGATCCCGATCCAGTGGTCGGGGCGCAAATTCCCCAAAGACGCGGCGATCAGGCGTTTCGTCTTTACCCGTCAATACCAGATCCGCCATACGAACGGACTGAGCTACGATTTTCTCTACGCGATGGCCAAAGAATTACAGGAGGCGGGCGCCTTGATGTTTGTCGGCGCGGGTAAGAAGGGCAGCGAGCCGATCGTCATCACGACGGGCGGGGAACCGTACCGCGGTTTTTTGGAGGGCCGCGTGGACGGCGACCGCTACTGCCTGATCCTGCATCTGACGAATCTGGAACTGAAGCCGCTTGTGCGCGAGCAGGAATAGGGGGATCGGCATGGAACTGGATAAGAGCAAACTCGACCGGGCGCGCGGTTTCGCCGAGGGCGGATCGGACGCCGTGGACGCGGCGACGGCGGCCGTCGTGCCGGATTACAAGGCGAATGTCTGCAAACAGTACATTTCCCTGAACGCGGAGCAAATCGAAACGCGTCTCGGCGGGACTTCCTTTTTTGTTACGCGCAAATACGACGGGGAGCTCGCGGTCATATTCTGGAACGGCGAGGACCTTTTCACGATCAATACGGGCGGCCGGGTGCGCTTGGGCCTGCCCTGTCACGAAGAAGCGGCGCGGCTGCTGAAGGCGGCCGGCGTCCGCGAGGCCGTGATCCCGGCGGAACTTTATACGGACGAAACCGCGGAGCGCACGCGGGTCTTTGAAGTGCTGGCCGCGCTGGCCGACCGGGAGCGGCATGACGGGCTGCGTCTCGCCCCCTTTGATTTACTGCGCCTGGACGGGGAACCTTTTCGCCCCGCTTCCTTCGCCGAGACTTATCAAAAACTCACGGCCCTGTTCGGGCACTCGGCCTACTGCCGTCCCGTGCGCTGCCAGACCGCTTCCGGCAAAAACGAGGTAAAGGCTCTTTTCAGCCAGTGGGTGGGCGAGGAAGGCGCCGAGGGTCTCGTCGTGCGCAGCGAAATACCGCTGATTTACAAAATCAAACCGCGCTACAGCCTGGATCTCGCCGTCGTCGGTTTTTCCGAGGGCCTCGCGGAAGCGCGGGGGCAGGTGCGCTCTCTCCTGCTCGCTCTGATGCCGGAGGAGGGGGTTTACCAGATCGTCGGGCGCACGGGCACGGGTTTTGACGAGGAGATGAAAAAACAGCTTTTTGCCGAACTCACGCCGATGATCATGGATTCCCAGTACATTGAGACGGATTCCAACCATGTGGCTTTTCATATGATCAAACCGGAACTTGTCGTCGAGCTGCTCGTAAACGACGTGCTTTTCGAGGGGTCCGGCGGCCCGATCTCCAATCCGCTGCTGGAGATCCAAGACGGCCGCTATCGCCGCGTGGGGAGTGTGTTCGGGCTGAGTCTGGTTTTTCCGATCTTCGTGCGCCGGCGTGAGGACAAAAGCTGCAACGCGCTGGACGTTCGGCTCGCCCAGGTGGAATCGTTCGCTTATAACCCGCTCGCGGCGGAGGATGAGACGGAGCGCGGCGAACAGGCGGCTTCCCAGGTGCTGCGGCGGGCGGTGTATCGAAAGGAAGCGGGCACGAAGCTGATGGTGCAGAAATTTCAGGTTTGGAAAACGAACAAGGAGCACACGGGGGAGTTTCCGGCTTATGTTTTCCACTATGTCAATTTCAGTTCGGAGCGCAAGGACCCCCTCAGCACGGAGGCGATCGTGTCAAGCAGCGCCGAGCAGATCATGGCCGTTTTCGCGGATCACGTGGCGGCGAACGTCAAGAAAGGCTGGCAGCTTGTAGAGGACAGCGCCGCTAGTTAAAAAACGGGGGGACTGCCGTGTTCAGAATACTGGTCGTGGAAGATGATACGAGCATAAGAAAGCTGACTTGCGCGGTACTCAGGCAAAACGGCTTTGAGGTCCTGCAGGCGGAAAACGGCGTCGCCGCCTTGGAGGTAATGGACCGGCAGCATGTGGATCTGGTCATTCTGGACTTGATCATGCCGAAAATGGACGGGTATGAACTGACTAAGCAGCTCCGTCAGACATGGTATAATTTACCAATTTTGATGGTGACGGCCAAACAGGAAGCCAAAGATAAGCGGGAAGGTTTTCGCGCCGGGACGGATGATTATATGACCAAGCCCGTCGATGAGGAAGAAATGATACTCCGCGTCAAGGCGCTGCTCCGAAGATCGCAGATCATCAGCGAGCACAAACTGCGGATCGGCGGCGTGACCCTTGACTATGACGCGCTGGACGTGTCGCGCGGCGACGAGGTGATAACACTGCCGCAAAAAGAATTTCACCTCCTGTTCAAGCTGCTCGCCTATCCCAATACGATCTATACCCGTTTGCAGATCATGGATGAAATATGGGGGCTGGATTCCGGCACCGACGACCACACTTTGAACGTGCATATCAACCGCTTGCGGGAAAGGTTTCGCGACTGGCCGGAGTTTGAGATCGTCACGGTGCGCGGTCTTGGGTATAAGGCGGTGAAAAAAGGATGAGCCGCTGGGAAGACATCACCAAAAGATGGGGGCTTACCATCCGGCTGGCGTTTTTCGTCTTTGCCATCATGGTGGGAACGTTTGTGTTTGCCGCGCTGATCATCGCGGTTCTTCATCGTTCGGGCGTCAGGCTCTTTCAGTTCGTTTATGATGTGGACACATTAAAGCATGGCTTTTCTTTCCTGATGACCATCATGTTCTGCGTCTTGCTCGGCATGGTGCTCACCGTTTTTTTCAGCAAAATAGCGCTCAATCCGATCCGCCAGGTCATCGTCGCCATCCATAAGGTCGCCCGGGGTGATTTTGACGTGCAAGTCGACCTCAAAGGCGTCGGCGAGCTGGAGGAGCTGTCGCAAAGTTTCAATACGATGACGCGGGAACTGTCGTCCATCGAAACCCTGCGAAGCGATTTCATCGATTATTTTTCCCACGAGTTCAAAACGCCCATCGTATCCATGCGCGGATTCGCCAAGCTGTTGAAAGATGGAACGCTTAGTGACGGGCAAAGGCAGGAATATCTCGATATTATCATCGCCGAATCGGAACGGCTGGCCGAACTTTCCACCAATGTACTCAATATGTCAAAGTACGAA
>JAISEW010000116.1 GCA_031263945.1 Gracilibacteraceae bacterium
CCACGCCCACGTAACTGAGGACAAAACTCAGGCAGAATCCGGCGATCACCAGAAAAATGATCATGGTGCCAGTCTTGGCCGTCGCTTTCATCGTGTCTATGAACATTTGCTTCGAAAACCGCCGCAGAAACACGACGATCAGCATCGCGCCCATCGCGCCGATGCCTGCTGATTCCGTCGGCGTCGCCATGCCCGTATACATGGAGCCAAGCACGATAAAAATCAGAATGAACGCCGGCAGAATCCGCAGAAACTGTGGCGCCCAGCTTGTACCGCCGTCATCCTCTTCGCTTACTTGCGGCGGCTGGGTCACGTCCACGGCGTAAGACTCGGGATTGAACTTCCTGCCGGGCCGGATATCGCCTATGAGTTCCGGACTCACGCGCACCCGGACGACGGTTGAAACACACATCAGCAGCGAGAGCATAAGGCCCGGAACGAGACCCGCCATGAGCAGATCCGCGATGGAGGTCTCCGTCAAAATGCCATAAGTGACGAGCGTAATGCTCGGCGGGATCATGATGCCCAGCGTACCCCCGCCCGACACCGTCCCGATGGCGAAGTCCTTCCGGTAGCGGCGCGCGGTCATCTGTTCGACGGAGATGCGTCCGATCGACGCCGCCGTCGCGGGCGAGGAACCGCACAGCGCCGCGAAGACCGTACAGGCCAGCGTCGTGGCGATGGCGAGGCCGCCTTTAAACCGCCGCAGAAGCCTGTTCAATACCGAGTAGATGTCCTCCGCGATGCCGCCGCGTGCCAGAAATTCCGCCATCATAATGAAGAGCGGCGCAACCAATTGATTCATGCTCGTGCCTTGGCTGTAAGCGATGGACGCGAATTGGATCAGAAATTTGCCGCCCATGAAAACGAGCATTGTGACAATGCCCGTAAATCCAATAGCGGCCATTACAGGGGCGCCCAGAAACAAACTTGCCAAGAGGACGGCGAGCGCTGTGACTACGACTTCCGCCATATTCTTGCCTCCTTCTCTCTCACAGGTATTTTTCGCCTTTACCGGACAGATCCAGCAGAATAAATATAAGGGTGACTAGCATCAGGGCACAGCCGGCAATGATTGCCGCGTACAGCGGCCACAGCGGGATGGGCGTGGTAGTGGTGGTCTTCATGTTCATGGCGGCGGCGCTCTGCGTCAGCTTGACGCCGCCGTATCCGAGAACCGTCACAAAGATGGTGGAGATCAGGTAGCCGACTACAGCCATGGCTCGGCGCAGCCGGCGCGTACCGTCAAGCTTGTCCGCCACATCCCGGAGCATATCCACCGCCACATGGCCATGCTCCTGAAACGCGTAACTGGTGCCCAGGAATAACAGCCAGATCAGCATGTACCCCGATGTGTTCAGCGACCAGGACGTCGGGCTCCGAAACAAGTGCCGCGCCACCGCTTCGAAAAGCGCGAGAAACGCGATGAGCATTACCATGCAGCCGGATACGACGGCCAGCGCGTTTACGGTTTTTTCCCAAGTCTTTGGATATTTCATCCCTTTCCTCCTGTCTTCGTTTGAGTTTGAGTTTGAGTTTGACCAAAACCTATGAACCCGCGTGATTGCCGGGATGGGTCCCCATATAGAGAGCGCCGCGGCGGGCCATCTCGTCATTGCCGATGACCATGACCCGGTCATGCACCGGCCGGATACTGGTATAACACGGAAGGAAACAGCCCAGGGGCGCGTATTGCTCGATGACTCGGCGGATGTGATCCCGGACGCGGTCTTCCGGGATGTCGGGGAAATCAATATACGACATGTCGATTCCGCCAAGCAGGAACAAACGGCCCCGCGTCGCCTCCGCCACGGCCCGAAGGTCGTTTTCCGGGGTCGGGCCCTGCCAGATGTCTATGCCCAACTCAACCATATCCGTGGCCAAGTCCTGTGCGTAACAGTCGCAGTGGTGCATGATCAGCACATCCCGGGACTTGAGATAGCCGTAAAACTTCTCGTAAGCGGGGCGGACGACGACCCGCCAGACCGCTGGCGGCAGAAAGAGTTTGTCTTTGCTGCCCCAATCGTCATGATTCAGGATGATGTCGGGCCGCATAACGTCGATGACTTCTTTGGCCGCGGCGATTTTCCAGTCCGCGTAGGCGCCGAGCAGCTCGGCCACGCTTTCCGGCTCGACGATGTAATTGACCAACGCGTCCTCAAAACCCATCATGGCGTGACTGAACTCAAACATGCCGCGGGGCGAGGCGCACATGACCAGTTTGTTTTCCCGGTCGAGGGTTCCGGACATAGCCAGCGCTTGGTCCCAGGGCAGGCCGTCCAGCGGGGGAAAGTCAAAATACTCCCGCCAGCAGGCGATATCGCGAATGACCTTGCGCGCCGGATCGGTGCTGGGCGTCGGCCCCGGCTGATCGGCCGGGAAATCCCAAACGACGCCGAAGCGGTCGGTGTAGCCCGTTTCCCCCTTGGCCGGACGGCCGACATAGAGCGAAACCGCGTCCGGTACGGAAGGCTTCCCCTCCGGCGTCAGGTTAAAACAGTCCCATGGGTTCCCAAACCACGTCGGCGTATCATGACGCAGCAGACGCAAGAAATTCTCTTTTGGCGTTATACTCATTCGCACCCATCCTTTTTCGGTTGTTCGCGCCTTTTGCGGAAAAGCGGCGGAAGGTATTTATATGGTAAACGGGTGTGAATATTTTGTAAAATGAATAAATAAAAGAAAGCCATGCGTCTGGCGCATGGCTTTCTTGGTTTATTCACAATTAATCTATGAGCATTTTCAAAAAGTGCGCGGTAAGCATGTTATAGGGTATCGTTCCGCTGGTCAGGAGGCAGATGCTTTCCCGCGGGAGTTTTTCCTTGAGCCGGATGGGAAACAGCGTTCCCGCTTCCAGCGCGCTTTGCACATGCGGCGCGGGCGCGAAGCCGAGGCCGAGGTTCACCTGAACCATGGAGATCAGCAAAGGCATGGACCCCACCTCACATTCCGGGCGCAAAACCGCGCCTATGCCCTGAGCCATTTTGTCCGCGTACATCCGTACGCTCATGCCTTTTTCCATGCAGATAAACGGATACTCCATCAAGTCGCGCAGTTCGTGGACGCCGTCTTTGAGTTCCGAAAATCCCGGGCCGCCCACCAACGTATAATCAATATCCATAATGGGAAAAGTCCAGATGGAACCGCTCTCTATCAGCGGCGAAGCGAGCACCGCTATATCCAGCAGGCCCGAGTTTAAATCCGTCACGGCGCGTTCCGGATTCGAATAGGAAAGCTGCAGGCTGATCTTGGGATGTTCTCTTTTGAGTTTTTCCAGAAAGGGCAGGAGATAAAACTCCAGTGTCAGCTCGGACGCGCCGATGCGAAGGATGCCCTCGTTCAGCCGCTGGATGTTGTCCAGACGTTCTTCCGCAACGCGAATGTGCATAAACGCGGCCTTGAGATGCCGATAGAGGATCTCGCCCTCATCTGTCAGCCTCACACCCTGCGTGGAGCGCACCAGAAGTTTGCAGCCGAGTTCCTGTTCCAGATTCTGCACCGTCCGGCTGACAGTGGATTGGGCAAGGAAGAGTTCCCTGGCGGCCATGGAGATGTTCCCGC
>JAISEW010000137.1 GCA_031263945.1 Gracilibacteraceae bacterium
TAGCCGGCCGGCTCACAGGCCAGTCAATAACGGCGCCGCCGGCGGCCACAGCGGCGTCCGCCGCGAAACCGTCAGGCATCGTCGCGTTTTTACAGCGCATAAAGAGGGGCTTGCGCTGATATCCGAACATTTTTTTTCAAAATCACTGGAATTCAATGATGAAATGTGCTACAATCTGAGAGATGGACTTTTGCGGAAACGTATATTGCCGATGCGGGGCTGCCGGCCTCAGGCACTCTGAAGGGTGACGCGGAGGGAGGAATGACGCTTTCTGGATGAACATAAAAACGATGAAAACATTAAGGTGACATCCGCTTTTGAGGCTTTTGCCGCCAGCCAGAGGTCGCTGCTGAAAAAAAGAGGGGCGGCGCGGCGGGGATTTTTGCCGCTTATCGTTACGGCTGTCGCTTTCCTGATCTTATGTTATACCTCGATTTACTACGGAACGACCGAGCAGACCGTGCGCGTGAGCATCAACGGTCAGATAGTGGGCGTCGTGGCGGAGCAAACGGAGGCGGAGGCTATGGTGGAGGCCGCTCTGCGCCATTACAGCGAGGAGTACGGCCTTTCGGTTTTGAGCAAGGATGAGGTTTCTTATGAGTCTTTACGCATACGCATTGAGGATCGCACGCCGCTGACTCAGGAAAACGTGACGGCGGCCATAACGCCGTATGTGAACGGCTACGCTCTGGCGATAGGCGAGCAGGTGCTTTTCAAGGTCGCTTCCGCGGAGATCCTGGACGATGTGCTGCAGTCTTATATGGATCATTATATCCAGCCCGGCGAGAGCAAGGTGGTCGAGACGGCGGAGATACAGGACAGTTTCGCTAAGCTGGCGATGGAACTTCATCCCCAGGAAGTGACGCCGAAAGACGAGGCCTTGGACCGCCTTTTGCTGGGCGGCGGCGTAGTGAGCCGGCATACGGTCCAAGCCGGGGAATCGCTGTGGATCATAGCGCGGAAAAATGATATGACCGTCGAGGATATTCTGAAGTCGAACGACGGTTTAACGGAAGATTCCATGATCCACCCGGGTCAGGAGCTGTATCTGAACGAGGAGCGCCCGTTCCTGACAGTGGTGGCCACAGGCGTGAGCGTTCAGGAAGAGGTCATCCCCTACACGGTGGTGACGAGCGAGGATAAAAGCGTGACGCCCGGCTCCAGCGTTATCCGTCAGGCCGGGGTCACCGGCGTGAAAAATGTGACGTATTCGTTCGTGGAGAAGAACGGTCGCACCGTGGAAAAAGAAGTGATCGAGGAAGAAATTGTTTCCGAGCCGGTGGACCAGATCGTAGCCAGGGGGCCGGCGGTTATAGCCGTATCGGTCGCGTCCTCCAGGGGCAGCGGCAATGTTTCCGGCATCGGCTGGCCGCTCTCCGGTAATATAACGTCTTACTTCGGCGGGGGCCGCCGGCATACGGGCATCGATATTGACGGCGTCACGGGCCAGCCTTTTTACGCCGCGGGAACGGGAACGGTTTCCTCCGCCGGCTGGATGGGTTCATACGGCTACTGCATTCTGGTCGATCACGGCGACGGGGTGACGACCCGTTACGCCCACGCTTCCCAGTTACTGGTGAAAGCCGGCGACAAAGTGACGAAAGGGCAGAATATCGGCTTGGTGGGTTCCACCGGCCGCTCGACCGGCTCGCATCTGCATTTTGAAATCATCATCAACGGTAACGCGGTCAACCCGCTGAATTATCTGTAATATACCTGTGCCCATACTGAACAAAAAAGTCTACATTCAGGTATACGGCTGCCAGATGTCGGAGCGGGACGGCTCTTCATTTCGCGCCATGGCGGAAGACTGCGGTTATATGACGACCACGAAACGTGAGGACGCGGATTTGGTGGTGGTCACCACTTGCTGTGTACGGGAAAGCGCGGAAAATCGTATTATGGGCAATATCGGCCATCTCAGTCTCTGGAAAAGACAAAAACCGGGGCGGATATTAGCGGTGGCGGGATGTTTGGTGCAGCAGAAAGGCGCTCTGGAGCGGCTCCGCCGCCGGGCGCCCCATGTGGATATTTGGCTGGGCGCCTTTGAACAGGAACGGTTTACCGATTTGCTGCGGGAGGGAAAACCGGGCGCCGCCGTCGCCGCGGCGCCGCCCGCCGGTCCGCCGGTCGAGCCGGCGCCGCTGGCCGAACGGGGAAAACTCAGCGCTAACGTGAATATCATCTACGGCTGTGACAATCATTGCGCTTACTGCGTCGTACCGCTGGTGCGCGGACCGGAGCGCAGCCGGCCGCCGCGGGACGTGCTGGATGAAACGCGGCGTTTGGCGGACTCCGGCGTCAGGGAAGTGGTGCTGCTGGGCCAGAACGTCAATTCTTACGGGAAAGCGGAAGGGTGGCGGGAAGATTTTGCCTGGCTGCTCAGGGAAGTGGCGCGAACGCCCGGTTTATGGCGGGTGCGGTTCACCACCTCCCATCCGCGGGATATGACGGACGGTCTCATCGCGGCGGCGGCGGAGGAACCGGCGGTTTGCCCGCATTTTCATCTGCCGCTGCAAGCCGGTTCCGACCGGATACTGCGGGCTATGAACCGGGGATATACGGCGGCTTATTATCTGGAGCAGACGCGGGCTATACGGCGGGCTTTGCCGGAAGCGCGGATCTCCACTGACATCATCGTCGGTTTCCCGGGCGAGACAGAGGAAGACTTTGCCGCGACGATGGATCTCACGCGGGAAATTTGCTTTTCTCAGGCGTTTACCTTCATGTATTCGCGGCGGTCAGGCACGGCGGCGGCGGCGCTGCCGGGACAGGTGCCGCTGGACGTGAAGCGGGAACGTCTGCGGCGCCTGATGGCCTTGCAGGCGGAAATGAGTCTGGCCTGGCGGCGCGCGCTGGTGGGATCCCGTCAGGAAGTGCTTGTGACCGGGCCAAGCAAAAGCAACGCCGCTTTGCTGACCGGGCAGACCGCCGGGCGGGAAACCACGGTTTTTCCGGGCGGGCCGGCGGATGTGGGGACATTGGCGCCGGTGCTGATCAAAGAAGTCAACTCTTGGACGATGTTCGGCGAGATTACCAGAAATTAGGAGGCTTAACATGGACGCTGGTATTTATCTGAAAGCGAGCGAACTGGCGAGCGCCATCGCGGAAAGCAAGGAAGGGCTGCGATTTCGCGAAGCGGAAGCCGCGGTAAAAAATGACGGAGTGGCGCGCAATCTGGCGCAAAGATGGCATAAGGTCTATAACCGGGTCAGCGAGATCCTGGCCGCCGGCGATGATTTGCCGGAAGCGGACGCCAGGGCGGTGGAGTTCATCGAGGCAAAGGTGGAAAATCATCCGATGATGCTGGAGTATATTGACGCCCATAAAGCGTTCAGCGAACTGTTGTCCAATGTGGACGGGGTACTGTCGGCCGCCTTTAATTTCGGGATGGACGTCGCTGACGACACGCTTTGCGGTCCGGATCCGAGTGACGCGGCGGGAATCGGCGGTGTTTCCGAAAAAGGCGGGCAAGCCCCAGCCGGTGAGGGTGCGGAATGAACGGGAGCGCCCGCCAATTGCTGCAAAACGCGGTGGATCTGAACGCTTCGGATATTTTTCTCATATCCGGCATGCCGATTGCCTTTAAATTGAGCGGCGTCATCGAAACTCAGGCGGGAGGCCGGCTCTCTCCGAGCGACACCGAAGTTCTCCTGCGCGAGATTTACGATATGGCGGGAGGGCGCGAAATCGGGCAATTTTTAAAGGCGGGCGACGATGATTTTTCCTTCGCTCTGGCCGGAGTGTCCCGTTTTCGCGTCAGTACTTACAAACAGAGGGGATCGCTGGCGGCGGTCATACGCGTGGTGACTTTTGATCTGCCCGATCCGGGAGAGCTGGGGATCCCGCCGACGGTGCTGCAACTGGCTCACCGGCCTAAGGGGCTGGTGCTGGTCACCGGGCCGGCCGGCAGCGGCAAATCCACGACGCTGGCCTGCATGATTGATGAAATCAATAAGACCAGTCATAAACATGTGATCACCCTTGAGGATCCGCTGGAATATCTGCACAGTCACAAGCAGAGCATTGTGAGCCAGCGAGAGGTTTTTACCGACACCAACAGTTATGTCCATGCTCTGCGGGCGGCGCTGCGTCAGGCGCCGGACGTGATTTTGCTCGGGGAAATGCGTGACCATGAAACCATCACTGTAGCGATGACGGCGGCGGAAACAGGCCATCTGATCATTTCCACCCTCCATACCATCGGAGCGGCGAATACGATCGACCGGGTGATCGACGCTTTCCCGCCGAGCCAGCAGCAGCAAATACGCATCCAGCTTTCGATGGTGTTGCAGGCGGTAATTTCCCAGCAGCTGATCCCGACGGTTGACGACAAGATGGCCGTCGTTTTTGAGATCATGCTGGTCAACAGCGCCGTGCGCAATATGATCCGCGAGTCTAAAGTACACCAGCTGGACACGGTGATTTATTCTTCGGCGGGAGAAGGGATGCTGGCTATGGACGCGAGTATCCTGAAACTGTTCAAGGCGGGGGTCGTCAGTGAGCGTGACGCGCTGGCCTTCGCTTCTAACGCGGATACCCTGCAGAAAAAGATGAGACAGTAAGCTGTCCGGTCCGGTCATCAAGCGCCGGACAAAGAGGTTGCTATGGCGGAAGAACAAGAGTTCGGGTCGGTAGGCGAGATATGGCTGACCGGGGAAGAAGTAAATAAGCTTCTGCGAGGCGACATACTCTGGCACGAAGTTGAAGCTGACAGGGCGCGGACCGAAGCGCGGATCAGGGCGGAAGCTTTGGCGGCGGAGTACTCAGCCAGAGAAAAAGCGGCGGAGCAAGCCGGACCGGAGACGCCGCCCGCCGCCGCGGCTGATGAGACGACGCGGCTGACAGCGGAGTATGACGCGGTCAGGACAGCGGAGCGCGACGAGGTCAGAGCAGTGGACGACACTGCCCTGACGGCGGACGACGCGGCGATGACGGCGGCGGCTGATACAGCTGAAACAGCGGCGGCTGACCCGGCGGAAGCGATAGGGACGGCGGAGGCGCCGGCGGCGGGCACAGCCGAAGCAGGAAAAAACCCCTGGGAATGCACGCCGGAGGAACGGGAGATCCTCTGGCCGCTGCCCGAATCCGGTTTTCCGGACTGGATGAAAACCGAAAAGGCCGAACCGCCATCCGTTTATCTTCAGGCTAATGAGATGAAACAAATACTGACGGAAGAACCCGATCTTCCTTCTTCGGTTTGGCGAGGGGCCAAGCTGGTGGGGCTGATGCTCGCCTTGGCGGCGGCTACGTTTGGCGTCTGGTGGTACTTTATTTATTAGGCGAGTACATGAATGAGATTTTAACGGTCAGCCGTCTCCAGAAAATACGCCGGACACCCTTGTTTGAACCGGTCTCTTTTTCATTGGTACGGGGCGAAGGCCTGGGGGTTTACGGCCGCAACGGCTGCGGTAAAACTACTTTACTGGATATCATCGCCGGCGTCGTCAAGCCTGACGCGGGTGAATTCAGCCGCGCCGGGTCGCTTGGCTATGTCATGCAGCAAGACGGATTCCAGGAAGCGCTTTCCTGCCGCGATAATTTACGGCTGGAAGCCGCTTTATGCGCTTTGACAGGGAAAACGGCGCGGGAGCGCGTTCAGGAGTGTGCCGAGCGGTGCGATCTTCTGGCTTTCTGGCATAAGCCTCTTTCGCGTTGCAGTGTCGGTATGCGCGCCCGTTTGTCCATTGCGGCGGCTCTGCTGCCCGCGCCGGAATTACTGCTGTTGGATGAGGCTTTCAGCGGCTTGGACCGGGAATCCTACGATTCGGTCAAGAAGCTGCTCCGGGAGAAAAAACAGGCCGGCACGGCCATAATACTGGTGTCTCATAATCGGGATGATTTTACAGAATTATGTGAAAACATACTCACTTTGCCCGACGCAAACCGGAGGCCAATTTGAAGATCCTGCTGGTTTTTCTTACGGACGCGCGATTGCTCGGCCGCAAGCTGCCTTTGCTGGCGGGAGGGCTGCTCGTTTGCGCCGCCGCTTTTTTCTTTTCCTTGCCGCCGGAACTCGCGCGCAGCGGCGATATGCCAAAAATATCCATTGCCATGGTCAATAACGACAGTGATGATATGGCGCAAATGCTGGCCGGCATGGTGTCCGGGCTGGAAATGGTGGACAAATTGCTCATCGTCGACGAGCAGGAAGCGGAGGCGCTGCTGGACGCCGGCGACGTCGACGTATGCGTGACCATGCCGGCCGGGATGATCGACGCCTTGATTTTCAGCGGGCGGGCGGAAATCACGCTTAAGGCGCGCGATCCTTTCACGGGTCCCGTCAGCTTGGATGTGGCCTCCGCCTATGTAAAAACCATGAACCGGGTGCAGCAAACGGCGCTCTCTTTTTATGACAGCATCCAGCCGTTTTACGGCGACCGGCAATCGCTTTACCGGGCGGAACGGGTTTTTAACCTGTCTCTGCTACAAGAAGCCATCAGCCGCGCCCGTAATGTCAGCGTGATCCCGGCTGTCGCGCCTTATCATCTCCAGCTGCTGGCGCTGCTGCTGTTCCTGACCGCCGCGCTCGCGGCGATCACCGCGGCGACTTTGAGCGCGCGTCAGTTCGCCTCCGGGTATTTTCGCCGTTTGGCCGCGCGCCGTGTCCGCGCCGTCCATATCTGCGCCGCGAAGGCTTTGCTGGCTTTGAGCATGGCGCTGGTTTTTTCTCTGGCGCTGACGCCGTTGTTGGCCGGCTGGGATATTCCCTGTTCGGCGCCGCGCTTGTTCTTGTCCGCTTCTTTTCTGACTTTGATCATGCTGTTTATCTGCATGGCCTTTGCCGCTTTCCGGCGGGCGGAATCATCCGCCGACGCCGCCGCGGCCCGCGCGGCCCTTGGCGCCTTCACCTTGCTTCTGTTCATGCTCTTTGCCGGAGGCGGTTTTTACCCCGTGTACTTGATGGACGCCAGTTTCCGCACCTTCAACCCGGCCTGGCTCGCCCATTTGCTGGCTGAATGGACCTTGGGCGGGCAGGCGCCTTTCCTGCCGTCGCTCTTGTATTTCGCGGCCCCGGCCGCCGCCGGCGCTTTCGTCACCGGGATCGGCTGGAGGGAAGCATGAACCTGTATGCGATATATCTGCGCGTCGTCGGCCGGCAATGGCCGCTGTTCGTTTTGCTTATGATCTGCCAGCTTGTGCTGGGAGAGGTGAGTTCCGCGGCTTTGAGCGAAAAAAAACCGGAACTGAGCATAGCCCTGGCCGCGGAAAGCGACGGTCCTCTGGCCCGGCGCTATATCCGGGCGTTGGAGCAAACGCCGGAATTGCGGATGATCCGGGTCGACCCGCCGCTTGAGCGGGAAAAAATTTTTGCCGCCCACGCCGTGCAAGGGCTGGTGGTCATATCACCTCAATTTGACGCTCTGATCGCGGGCGGCCAGGGCGGCGCGGTTTTGCTGTATCCCGCTCCCGGCGTCAGCGACGTCTCCATGGTAAAAGAATTTCTGGCGGTGGAGGCGGTGATGCTGCGGGCCGACGTCATCCGGCGGGATCAATTGCAGGCGATCCGGGCGCCCGTCGCGGAAATGCCGCCGGCCGCGATGGCCGAACCCATCCTTACCATAGCCTACGAAGGCCCGGCCGCCGCGCCGCAGGCTTTTTCGTCTCCGCCGGCTTTTGGTCTGCCGGCGCTGTTCTTATTGCTCGCTTTTTTACAGGCGGCCGGGGCGGCTCCCGGCCCGGATAACCGCCGGCTGCTGCTGCGTGACAGCCGGACGGCGGCGCGCGCCCGGACGGCTTTTGGGCTGGCGGCGTGGACTGGATGGGGATTATTGACTATTTTGTATATATGTGGATTGCGCTTGTTTTACCAGGTCGCCGTCCCGCTTCCGGTAGCGGCGACGCTGCTCCTGCTGGCTTTTTACGCTGTCGCGCTCGGATGTCTGCTCGCGCTGACCGGAAAAAGAGCTTGGGCCGTATGGGTTTTTATTCCCTGGTTTCTGCTCAACATGACGTTAGGCGGCGGTTTATGGAATCTGCCTCTCCCGTCACCGCTGCTTCTGCCGCTGCTGCCTCTCGGCGCGATCCAGGCTGCCCAGAGCGGAAGCTGGGCGTGGCTCTGTCTGCTGGCGGGGCTGACCGCCGCCGCGGCTGGCGTGAACTGCCGGAACCATTGAAATTCAAGGCTTTGGCAGACTTGCACATTGAATGGATCCATGATATAATGACACGATTGATCGCAGGAGGTACGGCGGGTGAAAGCGGAAATATTAGACGGCAAAGCCATAGCCGCCGACGTAAAAAGAGAACTGCGGTCGGAGGCGGACAGCGCGGCGGCGCGCGGCGTCAGGCCCAGGCTGGCGGTCATAATGGCCGGCGACGACCCGGCTTCTTTGACTTATGCGCAAGCGAAAAAAAAGCAAGCGGAAAATATCGGCGTTGAGTTTGAGTTATTTCATTTTGCCGCCGCGGCGCCGGAGAGGGAAGTGCTGGCCCTGATCCAGCGGCTGAACGCCGATGCTCGGACGCACGGTATAATGGCGGAACTGCCTTTGCCGCCGCAGATCGGCGCGCGAGCCGTCGCCGCGGCTATTGATCCGGACAAAGACGCGGACGGCGTCCACCCGGTGAACCGCGGGCGTCTGATGAGCGGCGAGGACGGGCTGTATCCGGCGACGCCGCGCAGCTGCGTCACTTTGCTCAAACGGAGCGGCGTGCCGCTGGCCGGCCGCCACGCCGTTATTATCGGGCGCGGCGACACGGTGGGCAAACCGCTGATATTTCTTCTGCTGCGCGAAAACGCTACCGTGACGGTTTGTCATTCGCAAACCCCTGAACTTTCGCGCCTGACGCGGCAAGCTGATATTTTAGTCGCGGCGGCGGGACGGGCCAGCCTGGTGACGCGGGAGATGGTGCGCCCCGGCGCGGCGGTGGTCGACGCCGGTCTCAGCCAGACGGAAAAAGGTATGCGCGGCGATGTGGACTTTGCCGGGGTCGGCGAAACCGCGGGCTGGATCTCACCGACGCCGGGGGGCGTGGGCGCTCTGACCACGGCGCTGCTGCTGGCCAATGTGCTGCAAGCGGCAAAAAAGACTCTCCTTTGAAATATAAAGATTGGGAGCGCGTTTATGACCGAAGATTTTTCTTTGGATTGGACATTGGATGAATTTTTGACCCGGGCCGCCGGCAGCGCCCCGACGCCCGGCGGCGGCAGTATCGCGGCCTATACGGCGGCGATGGGGTTCGCCATGCTGAGTATGGTCGCCAATTTGACGATCGGCAAAGAAAAATATCGCGCCGTGGAGGACGAGGTTCGCCGCATCCTGCGGGAGGCCGCCGCCGGGGCGGAAAAGGCGCGGGAGGGCGTAGGCGCGGATATACGCGTTTTTGAGGATTATATGCGCGCGTATAAGGCGCCGCAAGACACCTCGGAAGCGGCGGCGCGGCGGCGGCTGTCTCTTGCCGCCGCCACGCGGGCGGCCGCGCGGACCCCGCTTGCTTTGGCGCGGGTCTGCGCGGCCGGCCTGCGTCTCGCCGTCGCTTTAGCGCCCATTGGCAACAAGGGCGCTATAAGCGACGTCGGCGTCGCCGCCTGTCTCCTGGACGGGGCGCTGGAATCCGCTCTCCTCAGCGTGGATATCAATCTGTCTCAGATCGACGACCCGGAGTTTACGGAGCCCGTCCGTCTGGAGCGCGAGGAACTCCGGCGCGAAAGCGCGGCTTTGCGCGCCGGAGTGCTGGCCGTAATTTCCCAATGACATCCGGAGTACAATAAAAGCGTGACGTTTTACCGGCCACGCGGAGAAGAGGTGAGAGCGCTGCTCAATGTATTCAAGAACGACAGATCCGTATTTCAGACGCTGGAAATCGAAGACCTGGACCGCAACTGCTGGATCAGTCTTGTCAGGCCTACGGAGCAGGAATTGGCGCGAGTGGCTGATTTGACCGGCGCGCCCATGGATTTTTTCCGCGCCGCGCTCGACGAGGAAGAACGGTCGCGCATCGAAGTCGAAGACGATTTCGCTCTGGTTCTCGTCAACATTCCGCTCATGACTAACGAGACCAATTATGACACGCTGCCGCTCGGCATCGTCATAACCCCGGATCTGATCATAACCGTCTGCCTGGAAGAAAACCCCGTGTTCACGGAGTTTAACGATTATACGCGGCGCAGTTTTAACACGGCGAAACGGACCCGTTTTTTATTCCAAATTTTGCTAAAAGCGGCAACTTTTTACTTGCGTTATATCCGTCAGATCAGCCGGGCCAATGAGCGCATCGAAAAGGATCTGCGCCGTTTTATGCATAATAAGGGCATTTTTGAGCTCATGGATCTGCAGCAATCCTTGACTTATTTTTCCGCTTCCGTGCGTTCAAACGGCGTCGTACTCGACCGGCTGCTCCGTCTCCGCAGCAGCGCCCATACGGCGCATATCCTGCCCGTTTATGAGGAAGACGAGGATCTGCTGGAGGACGTCATCATCGAAAACAGTCAGGCGACTCAGATGGTGGAAATGTACAGCCGCATCCTCGCCGCGATGATGGAAACCTTCGCTTCCATTATATCGAACAATTTGAACATGGTGATGAAATTTCTCACCGCCATGACCATTATCCTGGCCATCCCGACGATGATCGCCAGCTTTTGGGGCATGAACGTCATCGTGCCTTTTGGCGAACGCACTCCTTACGGGTTTTTGATCGTCATCGGCATTTGCGTCTTCCTGACGGGGATAACCGCTTTTTATCTCATACGCCGCAAAATCTTGTAGGAGGACGGCCTTGATGGAGATTTGGAGCATCACGCGCCTGAATCGGGAAATCGCCCGGGTCTTGCGGCAGGACGCCCATTTGCGGGATATCCGTTTTGAGGGTGAGATCTCCAATTTCAAAAATCACCGCGCTTCCGGTCATTGGTATTTTACGCTGAAAGACGCCGGGGCCTTGATCCGCGTCGTCATGTTCCGGGAGGACGCCGCCGGTGTTCCTTTTTTGCCGCAGGACGGCCTGCGTGTTCTGGCGCGCGGCAATACGCGCTTTTACGAGCGGGAAGGGTATATCCAAGTCTATGTGAGCGAACTGAGCCTGGCGGGGGAGGGCGCTCATTGGCTGGCGTTTGAGCAGCTGCGGCAAAAACTGGGGGCGGAAGGGCTTTTCCGGGCGGAACGCAAGAAAAAACTGCCGCGCTGCCCCCGTCTGGTCGGCATTATCACCAGTCCCGCAGGGGCGGCCCTGCACGACATTATCCGCGTCGCCCGCCGCCGCGATCCGGCAGTGCGGCTGGTGTTGCTGCCGGTCGCCGTGCAGGGGGCGGCGGCGCCGGCGGCGATCGCCGCGGCGATCTCTCAGGCCGCTCGCTGGGGAGAGCCTGACGTCCTCATTGTCGGTCGCGGCGGCGGTTCGCTGGAAGATCTGCAGCCTTTCAACACGGAAATCGTGGCCCGCGCCGCCGCCGCTTCGCCTATCCCCGTAGTGGCCGCCGTCGGCCATGAGACGGATGTAACGATCATGGATTTTGCCGCCGATCTGCGCGCTCCCACGCCTTCCGCCGCAGCGGAAATCGTTATCCCGGCCCGGGAAACGCTGCGAAAGCGATGCGCGGATTGGGAAAAACTGCTTGTCGCCCGCCTGGAGCGCCAGATCGCGGGCAAACGGCAGGCGCTGGCGGTATATCAGGCGGCGCGCGTCCTGCGTCACCCGCGGGAAATATACGGCGCCCGGCGGCAGGAACTGGATTTTCTGGCGGAGCGACTGCCGGCCGCCGCCCATCGGCGGATAAAAGCGGGTTTTCAGGCGCTGGCCGCCGGCGCCGCGCGAATAAAGGCGATAAGCGGTGAGATCCTGGCCGTCCGCGAACGGGAGACGGCTATTTTGGGCGCCCGTCTGCAGGCTCTCAGTCCTCTGGCTGTTCTCGGGCGGGGCTACGGTCTCGTGTATGGCGAATCCGGCGCTCTTATCACCGAAACGAAGGCGGCCAGAGCCGGGCAGGCCATACAGGTGCGGCTGAAAGACGGGCGGCTCGACTGCCGGGTGGAAGCGGCGCGAAAACTTGAACATGACGGGAGACAAGCGAGTGGAAGACAATAAAAAAGCGGAGTCCTTTGAAGCCGGGCTGGAGCGCTTGCAAGCGGTCGTGGCGCTTTTGGAGGACAACCAGATCCCGCTGGCGGAAGCGCTGAGTCTCTTTGAAGAAGGAGTTGGCCTTTTGCGCTCTTGCCGCGCGGAATTGGAGCGAGCGGAAGAACAGGTCAAAATCCTGACGGAAACAGACGGCGTTTTTCATTTGACTGATCTGTGATCCGCGACCGGATCCAGGGGAGAGCAATGATAAGTTTTCAGGAGCAATACGAAAATTACAAACGATCGGTGGATAAAGCTCTCGCCGCGCTGCCGTGGGAAAGCGGCCGTCTAAGCCGCTGCATGGCCTATTCTCTGCTGGGCGGGGGGAAGCGCCTGCGTCCCGTGATCGTTCTCGCCGCCGCCGCGCTGGTTGGCGGCGACCCGGCGAAGATCGTTTCGCCGGCCTGCGGGCTGGAGCTGATCCACACTTATTCCCTTATTCACGACGACTTGCCCTGTATGGACGACGACGACACGCGCCGCGGCCTTCCCGCCAGCCATATCGCTTTTGGGGAAGCGGCGGCGGTCCTGGCCGGAGACGCGCTGCTGACGCTTGGGCTGGAGCTCGTCGCCAGTCCTTTGCCGGGAATACCGCCTGAGCGCGGTTTGCGGGCCGTAGCCGTCGTGGCCGCCGCCGCCGGCTGGCGCGGGATGGCCGGCGGTCAGATGCTGGATATGGACGGTCCGCCGGAAAAACCGGATCTCGCCTGGCTGGAACATATGCAACAGATGAAAACGGGAGCGCTTTTTGTCGCCGCGGCCGAATTGGGCGCCATACTCGCGGGCGCGGCGGAGAGCGAACTTAAGGGCCTGCGTGTTTATGCCGGAGCGCTGGGGGCCGCGTTTCAGATCAAGGATGATATGCTTGACTTGGAAGGGGAGAGCGAAACCCTTGGCAAACCGGCGGGCAGCGACCTCAAACACTCTAAATTGACTTACCCCGCTATATTGGGGCCGGAGAGGGCGGCCGCCGTCCTGCGGCAAAAAACGGAAGAAGCTGTGAGCGCTTTGGGCGTCTGGGGGGAGGAAGCCGTGTTTTTGCGCGAGTTGGCGTTAAAGGCCGCCGACCGGGAAAAATAAACGGCGCGACAAATGGATTTTTTCAACGGTATTATGGCTAATCGGATCATGTGGATCGCGCTCTTAGCATGGCTGGTGGCTCAATTTTGCAAGCTGATTTTTCATTTCCTTGTGGAACGGCGCCTGGATTTCAGCTGTCTCAAATCGTCGGGCGGTTTTCCCAGCTCGCATACGGCCATAGTGTGCGCTTTGGCCGGTGAGATCGGAAAAGCCTCGGGCTGGTCCAGCCCGATTTTTGCCGTGTCCGTCGTTCTCGCCGTCATCGTCATGTATGACGCGGCCAATGTGCGTTGGGCGGCCGGAGAACAGGCGCGCGCCATCAACCATTTGCTTGATATGCTGCTTGAATCGAACGAGAGTACGCAGTGGTTCGGGCAGGAGATCCCCAATGAGAAACTGAAAGAAATAATGGGGCATACGCCTTTTGAGGTGTTTGGCGGCGCTATTCTCGGCATGGTCATCGCCGCGATATTTTGAAAAACAGGAGAGGTTTATGCTACTGTATTTATGGGGTTGGCCCGCCGGCGAATGGGAATATATTCCTTATGAAGCGGTGCGCCGTATGCGCGGGCTGGATTTTATCCTGCTCGGGGAAAAGACGCCTTCGTGGCTGGCGGAATTGCCGCCCGAAGTCCGCGTCCGCCACGAAGGATACCTGAACGCGCCGCCTTCGCGCGAGGAGGATATCGAAGCGCTGACACGGGCCGTATGCCTGAGCGCCGCCGAGGAAACAGGGGAGGGGCTTCTGCTTTTGCCGGAGACGGTTTTGCCGCAGGGCCGCGTCACGCGGGCATTGACGGCCGCCTTGGCGAGCGGCGGCCATGGCTCTGGCGGGCTTTGGCCTTATGCGCCCGGTCCGTCTCTGGCCGCGCTCAAGGCGCTGATGGCGGAGCTGCGCTCGCCCTGGGGCTGTCCCTGGGACAGGGAGCAGACCCATGAGACGCTGGGCAAATATTTGCTCGAGGAAGCGCGGGAAGCGGCGGAGGCGATCGAAGAGGGGGATTTAGGGCATTTAACCGAGGAATTGGGCGACGTGCTGTTTCAAATAGTGTTTCACGCGCAAATAGCCGCCGAGAACAACAGTTTTTCCTGGCAGGACGTGCTGCAGGGCCTTGAAGCCAAGATGATCCGCCGCCATCCGCATGTTTTCGGCGCGGAGTCCGCCGCGACCAGCGCGGATGTCAAAGAGATATGGGCGGCGGTCAAGCAGCGGGAAAAAATTGACGGTGTTTATTGAAGGTCATTATAATATATACTTAAACTGTTTAAATGGGATTTTATGTATTCTTATCGGTCAAATGGGATTTTATGTAATATTACCGGTTTCTCGCTTTCGTCCGATAATAAATATTATGTCAACTAACATTAATTGTTGACGTAGCGCTTCAAATCAGTTACAATATTTTCAGACAGTTCCATGTGCCGAGGCGTCTGATTGTAATTCAGTAAGGAGGATTCTCATGGCGAAAAACTATTTCGAACTGGCTTTGGATCCCGAGCTCTCCGGCGTATTGACGACCCCGCCTTCTTATCTGGCCGCTTGGACCGACGAAAACGTTTCTAAAAAAACGCCGCGCGATATCACTTTCCCGCCGGCGCCTCCCACGCCGCCCGATCCGGACGTCAATTTTTACAACCGGATGATCCCCGGCCCGGCCGGCGCGCCGGAAGTGCGCGTGCGCGTCTATGAGCCCAAAGTCAAATCCGGGACGCTGCCCGGCGTACTCTATCTGCATTATGGCGGCTATTCCATCGGGACCCCGGAACATGAGGATTTGAACTGCATTCGCTATGTCAAAGAAGTCAAATGCGTGGTCGTATCGGTCGATTATCGTCTCGCGCCGGAAAACCCGGCCCCGGCTGCTTATGAGGACTGCTACGCCGCTTTGGTCTGGTTCGCCGCCCACGCGCAGGAACTCGGCGTGGACGCGGCGCGGATAGCGGTCACGGGATTCAGCGCCGGCGGCGGTCTCACCGTAGCCACCGTTCTTTTGGCGCGCGACCGCGGCGGGCCGGCTATCGCTTTTCAAATGCCGCTCGCCCCGACTATGGACGACCGCCTGCAAACAAAATCCACGGTGGACTTCACGGATAAACACGGCCTGAACTATGAGTCCTGCCGCAATATCTGGAACCAATACCTCGGCGCCGGTCACGAAAAACGGGACGATATATCCATTTACGCCGCTCCGGCCCGCTGCAAGGATTACAGCGGCCTGCCTCCCTGTTACGCTTTTGTCGGCGGTCTTGACCCTCATCGCGACGAGACGATCGCCTATATCAGCAATCTCGTCCAAGCCGGCGTCTCAGCGGGCTTTTCCCTCTTTGCCGGCGGGTTGCACGGCTTTGATCTGGAAAATCCGGATGCGGTCATCAGCCGGCAAGCCGTTGAAACTTCCACCACGGCTCTCCGGCGGGCGCTGTATAAATGAGCGGCGCTTCCCTATTTCAACCTGTAAAGCCGGCGTCCGTCTGATTCGGACATTTCCGCCAAACCGAATTCCAGGAGATAATTGATATGCGCGAGTGTTTCCCCTAAAGCGAAAACATACAGCCGTATCTGCTCGTCGGCGTTGGTTGGGTGCATGGACCAATGCATTTTTCCAGTAATTTCCATGCCGTTCTGCCAGCCGGCGGCCAAGATCGTTTTTATTTCCTCCAGGCGTTTCGCGTGATGCGCCTGGAGTTCTTTTATCCGGGTCAGGCAATCGGTCAAAGGCTCGCGATGGGCAGGCAAAACCAGCCTGACGTCCAGCGCCGCGACCTTCTCCAGACTGCGCAGGTATTTATTGAGCGAACTCGCGGATCCCATATTATAGCAGGTAATATTAGGAGAAATATGACCTAATATATGATCGCCGGCTATCAGCACTTTGGCGTTTGGTTCATACAGGCAAATATGGCCTTCGCAATGCCCGTCCGTTTCCAGACAGCGCCATTGATAATCCCCGACTGTCAGGACGTCCCCCTCCCGCAGTTCCTGAAACCGGCACGAGGAAAGCAATTTTTGCCGGTCGACCCGGAACTCGCGCGGGACGTGCTTAAATTGAGCGGGATCCAGATCAAAACCGTTTTCCCGCAGAAATTTCTGGCCTATAAGCGGATCGCGCATCTGCTCCCACTGGCGTATCATATCCTGGGGGATTTTGCCGCAATAGACTTTTGTCTCGTCCGTCGCCACCCGCGGCAATAAACCGGCGTGATCGGGATGAAAATGCGTGAGCAGAATATCGAAACCGGCGTCGGCGCCGACCGCCTCTACAGCCGAACGCAGAGCGTCCTCACAAACGTCCAGATTAAAACCCAAATCAACCAGTATATCTTTTTCTCCCGCCCGCCCGCACAGCAAATACGCGTTTAATTCCCGCAAAGGTGTGCGCGGCAACGGTATGTGTATCATAAAGATACCCGGTACTATTTCCTGTATCATCATATCCTCAATAAATTATACTCTTCTCATTCCGGAGAAGTTGGATTCCGGGCGGGGCCCGGAATGACGGGAAAGTTTAAGCAGGCGGTGAGATCTTCCGGCTGATCGCCGCGGCTAGATCCTGTAAAGTCTCCGTTTCCGCCTGTTTGCTGGCCAGCAGGTTCAATTCTCCGGCTTCATGAAGCTCCCGGCGCAAAACCACCACGTCTTTGGGCGCGTTGATCGCCAGACGGACCCGTTCGCCTGATATTTCCGCCACGATGATCTCGATATCGCCGTTGATTATCAGAGCCTCGTTTTTCTTCCTGCCGATAACCAGCATTTATGTCACTTCCCCGGAAGCAAATATCCGATATTGCATCGGATATTGCGTGTTATCCAGAATGACCTGCGCGGCGCGCCGGTTTTTAACATTGACTACTATCGGACAAAGCAGATTGGCGACTGTATTCTGGATGGGGCGCGACACCACCGCGACGACAAAATATCGCAAATCGGCCTCGTCCGCGCACTCCAGCTCTTTTTTCTCCTGCTCCGGCAAAACGGGGTCATAGCCGGGTAAAAAATAAAACGGATCCATTATCGTAAAACTCACGGCGCCCGACACGCTTTGCAGGCATTTGACCGGGCTGTCCGGAGCGGCAAAATCATAGTTGATGATCACAAACTCGCGTTCATGCTCGAAGGCAAACAAACCGTTCACAAAACGGAGGACGCTGTCCCGCCGCACCTCAATTTCGCCGTGATCCGCCGTTTTGATCCGTAAAGCCGCGTCTTCCCCTGTTTCCCCTGCGCTCACGCCCAAGTCTCCACAGTCCCGCCCGGCGCCGCGCTGGGCGGCACGTACAGCGGCTCGCCCAAATATTCGATCACCACTTTGCTGTACTGCTCCACTTCAATTTCGATATCACCCGGAATAAATTGCAATTCCGGCCGGTTTTGCGTGCGCCAGTCGAAATTCAGTTTATCCATTTCGTAAGACATTGACAGTTCCGGCGGATCCCAGGAAATGTCCGGCCCGGTAGTCGGGATAAAAGCCATTTGCATGTTCGGCAAACTGTTGTCAATGCTGCGCGCGGCCAAAGCCGGAATGGTGTTTTCCTTTATTTGGATGTCCATCAAAAAATTACCGTCGTCCGCGATGCGGGCGACCCCTTCATAGCCGAGACGGACTCCGCGCCGCGCCGCCTCGGAAAGCGCCCGGTATACTGTTTTCAAACCGGTGCTGGCTCTGGATTCGGAACTGTCAATATGCAATTGGATCGGTTCACTTGTGATGGTAAAGCCGCCTCTGTCGCGCGTGATATCTACGCTGGCTTCCGCCTGTGAAACCTCCAATTTCGCTCGCTGGACATTGACCGCCAATGTCACCGGTATAGTCTGTATTTTCAGCAGCGGTTGCATATCAATCCCCCCTGTTTACTTTAATTAACTCAGATAATCAAGCAAAGAAGGCTGCAGGATCTGCTGGCCGATAGCCAGCGCGGAACGGTAGGCAAATTCCTGCCATTTCCAGTCCGTAATCGCCTCCGCCGGATCCAAGAATTCCACATAGTTCTGTTTTTCCACTGTCGCGAGCATGCTGTCTCCTATTCGGTTAAGGGTATATTCCACAGTCTGAGACTTGGCGGCCATATTCGTCACATTGGTCAAAAAATTCTGATGCACCTCGTTGAATTTATCCAGGTAAGGCGCAAAATCGGCTTGGGTAAAAGTCGGACTCTCCAGCAGATCCGTCATCTCTTTCAGCGAGTTGTACAAATTATTTGACTTTCCTGCCCCGTCCTCGCCGTAGCCGAGAAAACGGGCCGCCGACAGGCTGACGTCAAACCCGGAAGATGAGACACCCGGGACAATGCCATAGCCGAAATCCACCAGTATTTCCTGATCCATCAAATCCTGCATGGTGTCGGTAAACGTCGGGGGCGGCGAGGCATATTGCAACGAGGTGCTTTGCAGGGACTTGCCCTGAAACAAGATCTCATTGGTGACGGGATCAATGGTCAAAGGCGGAGTCCCGGCCTGGGTGCCGCCGAACACATACTGCCCGGTGAACGAGAGATTCATGTTCTGTACGATAGCCCTCTGGGTGGCCTTGATCTCCTCGGCCATGATCGCCCGCTCGTCCGTCCCCCAGGTCCCGTTTGCCGCGGAGACGATCCGATCCTTCACCGTATTCAGCATGCTCAGGATATCCTGCAAGGCGCTGTCCGCCGTGTCCAGGCGCCCCTGGGCGTTTTTCGCGTTTTTCTCGTAACTCTCCAGCTTGCTGTATTCCTGCCGCAACTGAAAAGCCCGTGAAGCGGCGGCCGGGTCGTCCGAGATCTTCTGGAATTTTCTTTCGGTATAAATGGACTGAGCCGTGTCATTCAAGGCCGACTGCGCCTTATTCAGGTTGATTTTATACGCTTGCCCCATCATGACCGATGTTACCCGCATCAGGTTATACCTCCTTAAAAATAGTAATAACGCCTGTATTTACCTGCCGACAGTGCCCAGCCTGTTGACCAGGAGATCCAGCATCTCATCCATAGCCGTCAGAATACGGGCGGCGGCGGAATAGGCCTTCTGATACATCAGCATGTTGGCGGCCTCCTCATTCTCATCGACGCCGGACACCGACTGCCGGTAAGAATCGAGGTTTTCCACATTCAGTTTATAAGTGGCGGACAAATTGGAAACGGTGCTCTTGTCTATGCCCAGCGTGATGCCGAGATTGGGGTGAAAAGACACTATCCCGCCTGTATAAGTCGTTACCGTAGGGCCGGAAACACTCGCGCCGTCAAAATCAATGGTTTTGTCGTTAAACAATTGGATCATGGCGAGGATTTTGTCATTTTCTTCGCCGAGCGGCGCGGAGGCCGAGGTCTTGGTCAGCGTGCCAGCGTCGGCGTACCAGGCGGAGGACACCGAGATATTGCCGGCGGTGATCCCCGTCGTGGTGACGCCGTCATTGGTTGTAAATAAAGCCGGTGACGGCGGCGCCGGCGGCGAAGACGGATCAGTGTTGTTGATGGCGTTCAATTTGTCAGCGAACGTGGCGGCGAAAACGTCAAGCATTTTCTGGTAGTAGCGGATCCCGTAATTAT
>JAISEW010000152.1 GCA_031263945.1 Gracilibacteraceae bacterium
ATGACGCTTAACCCCTATGAAGTGAGAGATTTTTTGAAAGCGCATCAGCTGCTGACGCAGGGGCTAATCAGGGAATCAGGCCGGTTCCGCGGCGGCGATGCAGGCGTTTTCGGCGGCGACGCGGTTGTCCTTATCGGCGCGCGGCCGCAGCTTATCCCACGGCTTATCGAGGAACTGCTCGATTGGGCGAAAAAATCAGACCTGCACGCCGTTATGAAAAGCGCGATCCTGCATTACGAGATCGAAACGATCCACCCGTTCGCGGACGGCAACGGGCGCATGGGCAGGCTCTGGCAGACACTCATGCTCGCCAAGTGGAATATGATTTTCGCCTGGCTGCCGATGGAATCCGTCCTATATGAAAACCGCGAGAGCTACTATCAAGCGATCGCTGACGCGAGGAACGCAAACGACTCCGGCGTATTCATCGAATTCACCCTTTCCGCCTTGCTTGACATCATATCAAACTTTTCGGGTGCATGACAAATTTGTGGGTAAGGGCGGGTTGCGACCCCGCACCATATTTGAAACGGATTTCCGTGGGGGCGGATGGAAATCCGCCCGTGGTCCCTGTTCCGTCCATATGCGTGGCGCGGGGAAATCGTAGGGGGCGATTGCCATCGCCCCCTACGATGTTGTACGATTACATGAATGTGGTTGGGCATTATGTTCTCTCAATCTTCTTGCTTTCTCCCATTTTCTTGACATGCACCCAAACTTTTCCTTGGGAGCGTCGCAATGAAAAAAGAAAATCTGTTGCCAAGAATAGTAAAAAGAATACGCCTTTTCGGACTTCGTCTATTTAACGTGGGCGGGAGATTACGGAGAAAATAAGGCTCGGGAGACTAGACGGGACATCGAGGTCGAGGCCGCCGTCCTTTACGAATGCTCTTTGGTTAAAATATTGGTCAACCTATTGACCAATGGTATGAAATACTATATACTATGTCCTATAAAAGATCTGGAGGTTTATATGGTAAATTTGTCGCGGGATTTAAAGTCAATCTCATATGTAAAAGCCCATATTACTGAAGTTGTGGATTATGTTGAAGATTCAAAATCTCCAGTTGTAATTACGCAAAACGGAGAGGCCAAAGCTGTTTTAATGGATATCGAAAGTTATGAAAAGACCCTCCATGCCGTTAATTTATCAAAATTATTGCATTTAAGTGAAAAATCCACAATAGACGGCCCATTGATCCCGCATGAAAAAGTAAAAGAACGAATTGAAGAAACATTGAGACTGATAAAAAAATGAGATCAATTGAATGGACACCCGATGGAGCAGATTCCTTTAATGAAATTGTGGAATATTATGGGATTAGCGCCGGAGAAAATATTGCCAGAAATATATTTAACAAAATAAATAAAGAAATAGAATTATTAGCAATGGAAGAAATAAAAACAAAAGTGTCTCCTGAAGTAAAAGACATCGGTATAAATGATATTTATCAATTATCAATAAACCTTTGGATAGTATATTATAAAATAAGCGAAGAAAACAAAAGGGTAAAAATATTATTAGTATTGGATGGCAGAAGAAATATAGAAAGAATATTAATAAGCAAAGTAATAGATAACAAATTATAAAAACAATCGTCGCACAACTTACAATTCGCGTATAAGGTGGAGCTGGCTTTTATAAAAATAGCATCCGCCTCACCCGTATGAGAAAATGCAGAATTTTTCCCTCTGATATTGAGTTTCCCTGAGCCTGCTGTTATAATGAGGGCACGGATTAGTTCATGCGTACTTTCGCTGGACACGGCGCAGACTGTGGGCGGATTTACGCGAAGCTGGAAAGAGAGGATGATTTCAATGAATAAAAAAATATGGCCCCTGATCTTGTTGCTGGCCGCGGCACTGCTGGCCGGCTGCGGCGGGCAGACCGCGCCGCCCGCCGCTCCGCCCGCGGAAACCCCTGCGGAAACGCCCGCCGGCCCGGCCGCTCCCATCGACGTGAACATCGGCGCCCTGAAGGGGCCGACCGCGATGGGCATGGTCAAAATGATGGCGGACAGCGACGCCGGCGCGCTGACGGACAACAATTATAATTTCAAGATTTTTGCCGCTATCGACGAAGTGACCCCCGCCCTCGTGCAGGGTGAACTGGACATCGCCGCCGTGCCGGCCAATCTGTCTTCGGTCCTGTACAACAACGCGGACGCCGGCGTCCGGGTGCTGGCGATCAATACCTTGGGCGTTTTATATATTGTGGAAAACGGCGAAACCGTGCAAAGCATCGGGGATCTGGCGGGTAAAACCGTCTACGCCAGCGGCAAAGGCGCGACGCCCGAATTCGCCCTCCGCTATATATTGCAGGAAAACGGGCTCAGCGACAGCGTGACCCTGGAGTGGCTGCCGGAACACGCCGCCTGCGTCAGCGCCATCACCAGCGACCCCAGCGGCATCGCCATGCTGCCGCAGCCTTTTGTCGCCACGGCTCAGGCCCAAAACAGCGATCTGCGCGCGGCCCTTGACCTGACGGCGGAATGGGACAAGTTGCAGACCGGCGCTCCGGCCCCCAGCGCCTTGATTACGGGCGTGATCGTGGCCCGGACGGAATTCGTCCGGGAGAATCCGGACGCGGTGAACGCTTTCCTGGATCACTATAAAGATTCGGTGGCTTTTGCCCAGAGCGACCCGGCGGCCGCGGCCGAACTGATCGGCGGCTATGATATCGTGCCCGCCGCGGTGGCCCTCAAGGCCTTGCCGTATTGCAACATCGTTTTTATTGAAGGCGCGGAAATGAAAGAAAAACTGGCCGGATATCTTGGCGTTTTACTGGAACAAAGTCCGGAGGCTGTGGGAGGCGCCCTGCCGCCCCCTGATTTCTATTACGCCCGATAAAACGGCCGCGCGGCAAAAGAGCGGCGCGCGCCTGAGACTTTGGGCCGTCCTGCTGTGGCTGGCGGTTTGGCAGATCGGCAGCCGCGCCCTGGACCAAAGTATCCTCTTGGTCTCGCCGCTCACGGTCATCGCCCGCCTGTCCCAGCTGGCGGGCACGGGCGGGTTCTGGCAGGCGATATTTTTTTCCTGCCTGCGCATCATCGGCGGTTTTCTGGCGGCGGCGGCGCTGGGAGTGGCCGCCGCCGCCTTGGCCGCGCGCCTGCCTCGCGTGCGCGAACTGCTCGCGCCGCTGATGCTGGTGGTCAAATCGACCCCGGTCGCCTCTTTTATAATCCTGCTGCTCATCTGGGTGCCCAGCAAAAACCTGTCCGTCGTCATCGCCTTCCTGATGGTGCTGCCGGTCATCTATACGAACGTGCTCGGCGGCATCTTAGACACAGACCCGCAGTTGCTGGAGATGGCCAAAGTCTTTCGGTTGCCCGCCAGACGCGTTATCCGCTATATTTATGTATCGCAGGTCCTGCCTTATTTTCGCGCGGCCTGCGCCGTTTCCCTCGGCCTGTGCTGGAAAGCCGGCGTCGCGGCGGAAGTTATCGGCATCCCCACGGGTTCCCTCGGCGAGCGGCTCTATACGGCGAAAATCTTCCTGCAAACGGCGGATATCTTCGCCTGGACTTTGGTGATCATTCTGATCAGTCTGCTCTTTGAAAAATTGTTCATGTGGATCTTGCGGCACGGCATCGACCGCCTGGAAAGAATGTGAGGAGGGATTTTTTTGGCGGCTGTTTTGAAAAACGACTGGCAGGAATATCTGGAGGCGGAATTCGCCCGGGAGTATTATTTGCGGCTGCGGCAGTTCCTGATCGGGGAGTACAAGGCCAAGACCGTATACCCGGATATGCACGACATATTCAACGCTTTGCACTTCACGCCTTACAGCCGCGTGAAGGCGGTCATCCTCGGTCAGGATCCCTATCATGAGCCGGGACAGGCGCACGGGCTCAGTTTTTCTGTAAAACCCGGCGTCGCCCTCCCTCCGTCTTTGCAAAACATTTTCAAAGAACTGCAAAACGATCTCGGATATCCGCCGCCGAAACACGGCTGTCTCACCGCCTGGGCCGAGCGGGGCGTGCTGCTCTTGAACGCTTCGCTGACCGTCGAGCGCGGCCGGGCCAATTCACATCAAAACGCGGGCTGGCAGGTTTTTACCGACCGGGTGATCAGCGTCCTGAATGAAAGAGAGGACCCCGTGGTTTTCATCCTCTGGGGCCGGAACGCCCGCGCGAAAAAGGCGCTCATCACCGGCGCCCGCCACGCCGTCATCGAATCGGCGCATCCCAGCCCGTTTTCCGCCGCAAGCGGGTTTTTCGGCAGCAAGCCCTTCTCCCGCGCCAACGATATATTGACCGGCTGGGGCAAAGAACCTATTGATTGGCGGTTCGACGATTGCTGATTTAGACCATATTTTTACTTCTATTCCATATAGACCCTAACGCTTCAAGAAAGGCCGGCTCTCAGAGCCGGCCTTTCCCGTGTTTCCCGCCCGGCGCTTCCGCGCGGGACTTCGTCGATAGTTTAAACTGTGGTTCAGATTATTTCTTGCGCAGTCTGTTCATCAGGATCCCGCCCAGCAAGGCCATCAGGCTGGCCGCGCCGGAAGCGCTGGTCACGTCGCCGCCGGTCTTGGGATTCGGGACGAGCGGGGTGTCTTCATCATCGATATTGGTGAGATCGTCTTCGTCTTCCTCAGGCGGGAGCGCGAGCGGCGGCACTTCCTCCGGGATCACCGCCAGCGGCACGCCGTTTTCCGGCACGTTCGTGGTCCCGCCGCTGCCGCCTCCGCCTCCGCCGCTAGTGCCGCCACCGCCGCTGCCGCCGTTCGGGACGATGGGCCGCGTGTAATCAGCAGAGATTTGGTAGATATAGCCGAGATCAACGTTTAAAGTGTCGCCGGAATTGAGTTCCAGAGTCACGACTCTGGATGAGTTCTTGTCCTTGTCGATCAGGACTTCATGGGCTTCCACATCGTCCGCGACCGTGTAGGTCCCGTCCGCGGCATAGGCGTCGTCCGCCACGCCGTACACGTCGTACTCGTTTTCAAATATGCCGCTGCCGCCGATCTGCGTGTCGTCCTCCACGATATAGACGATGGGGTACATTTCCACCGTGACCGGCCATTTCGGCGAATAGTTGCGGCCGTCGTGCGAATATCTGAGCAGAGAGTTGATCTCCTGCTGGCCGTAGCCGAGCGGATCAGTGAAAAGATCCATGTCGCGCGCTCCCTCCAGATTAAGGGCGTTGACTGAGGAGCGATAGTAGGAATGGGTGATCGTCAGGCGCGGGTCAGTGATCTTGATAAGTTGGTAAACCACGTCGATATTGTTGGCGCCGCTCATGATCACCACAGGCGCCCCCTGCTGCACGCCCATATAGTAGCCGTAAGCCGGCCAGGCCGCGTTCAGCTGATCCTTCGTCAGTTGGATCACATCCTCCAGGCTGACGCCGGTCACGGTGATCTCCTGCAGCAGATTGCCCGCTTCCACGGATTCTTTGTAGTAATGGACCGTGTAGCCGAACTCTCCGGCCTGCAACCCGTCCGGTATATCATTGCCGTCAACGTCGCGGGCGTAGATGAACGTGACGTTCCGGTTGGAGGAAATTTTTGTAAGTTCCACCTGCACATCCCGCGGGAACCCGCTCGTGTAAATCACCGCCGCCTGGCTGTCCACCTGATAGCCGATCGCGATATGATCCGCGATATTGTTTTTCACCGTCCGGCTGTAATAGTAACCGTTGGCGCTGTTGGCCGCCGCCGTCGTCGGACTGGCCAGCTCCGTCCCGGTGTCGGAGATATAAGCCTCCGTGATCGTGTAGTCGCCTTCCTCTATATCCGGGGTATTGTTGCCGTTGCGATCCGGCGCGTAGAAAACGATCACGGTCGTATCCGCGTCCAGCGGGCCGTGCGTCACGCGCAGATCCTGATAGCTGCCGTCGCCGTTCCGATGGCCCTCCACCGGATTTTCACCCTCGAACTGATAACCGGTCGGCACATAATTGCTTAACGGCGGGGCCGGGATATCCACCTCAAAATCGTTCGCTCCCGTTATCGGGACGGTCTGCGGGCCGGCGATCGGATTGCCGCCGCCGTCCACGGGCGTCACTGTCAGAGTGTAGCTCTCCTCCGTGTCCGGGACGCCGTTGTTGTTCGCGTCCTTCGTATAGGTGACGGTCACGCCGAGGCTGGCCGTGACGCTGTCCAGGAAAACGTGCAGCGGCTGGACCAAAGTCTCCGTGCCACTGACGGTTCCCGCCCCGACGTAGTTATAGCCGTCGAATTGGAAGCCCGCGGCCAGATAGCCGCTGATCGCCGGCGCGTAATGCGAGAAATTGTAGCCGTCGTCAGCCGTCACCGTGAACTGGGCCGGGGGCAGAAGCTCATTGCCGGCCTCGTCCGCGTAAACCGCGCTGATCACATAGTCGCCTTCGCCGTCGTCCGGGACGCCATTGTTGTTTTTATCGACTTCATAGTGGAAAATGATCGCGTGATTAGCTTTTACATCGTCAAAGAAGTAACTCGCGCCGACGCCCGTTATTTCATCCGGCGTGTTCGGATACACCGTGTAGCTGACCGCCACATAATCTGTTATCGGCAGCGCTGTGGCCGTGTAGTCGAAGGAGCCGTCCGCTTCCGGCAGAGCATGCGTGTCCGCCGGCGCTATGGGATCGCCGTCTTGGTTCAGGTAACTCATGCTGATCGTGTACGCTTCCGCGGGGTCGCTGCCGTCGCCGTCGTCCGGCTTGCCGTTGTTGTTCTTGTCGTCCTTATAGTTGAAACTGATGGTGCGATTCGCGCTCACATCGTCGAAGAAGTAGCTCGTGCCTGGCGTCGCCGTCCCGCCGTCCAGCGTGTAGCTGACCGCCACATAGTCCTTTATCGGCGGAGCGTCGGCCGTGTAGTCGAAGGAACCGCCCGCGTCAGGCAGATCAACTATGAGCGTCGCCGGAGCGCCGTCGGGGGCGCCGCCATGATCAAGAGCCAGATAATCAACGGTGACTTTATAGCCTGCTTGTTCCTCGTCATCCGGCTTGCCGTTGTTGTTCTTGTCGTCCGCGTAGTGGAAAATGATCGTGTGATCGATCTTCACATCGTCAAAGAAGTAACTCGTGTCGTCGTCAGTTATTTCATCCGGCGTTCCCGGATCCAAAGTGTAGCTGACCGCCACATAGTCCTTTATCGGCGGCGCCGTGGCCGTGTAGTCGAAGGAGCCGGCCGCGTCGGGCAGATTTTCGATATGCGTCGCCGGGGCGCCGTTAGGTGCAGTGTCATTCTTGTCCTGATAGATCACGGTGATGGAAAATTCTTCCTTGGTACCGCTGCCGTCGCCGTCGTCAGGCTTGCCGTTGTTGTTCTTATCGTCCTTGTAATTGACTGTCACCGTCCGGTTGGCGGAAATCGGGCCATGGGCGATAGTCAGCGGCTTGTAGGCGCCGGCGGCGTCCTTCTCGGCGGGAATCACCGGTTCGCCGATCCCGTCAAACTGATAGCTCACTGCCACATAATCCGGCACAGACTGCAGTTCGTAGCTGAAGCTGAACCCGGTGACGCTGGTAACATCGAATTCCAGCGGGTTAGTCGGGGCCGTCAGATTTTGGCCGTTCCCGTCAAGATAAACCGCGTTCACTTTGTAGCCGGCTTCCTCGTCGTCCGGTTTGCCGTTGTTGTTCTTATCGTCCTTATAGTTGAAACTGATCGTGCGGTCGCCCGTCACATCGTCAAAGAAGTAGCTCGTGCCGGTCGTCGCTGCCGCGCCGCCGTCCAGTGTATAGCTGACCGCCACATAATCCTCTATCGGCGGCGCCGCAGCCGTGTAGTCGAAGGAGCCGCCCGCGTCAGGCAGATCAACTATGAGCGTCGCCTGACCGGTAGCGGGATCGGTGATGGGGTCGCCGCCATGATCCA
>JAISEW010000194.1 GCA_031263945.1 Gracilibacteraceae bacterium
TGACGGATGCGGGCGAAAACGAAAACAAAGATTCAGGCGCTAATCAACTTCCGCGCAATAGGTGACGATCTGTCCGAAGGCGATCCCCCCGTCCCCCGGGGGTAAAAGGCGCGGATACCTGAGGCGCAGTCCGCTCGCCGCCGCCAGTTCCGCCAGCGTCTCCGTGAGCAGTTTATTTTGAAAAACGCCGCCGGCGACCAAAAATTCCCTATCCCCTTCATTCAGCGCCGTCACCGCCGCGCAGGCCCCGACAGCCAGTGATAAATGGAAAATATAGGAAATAAACCCGGCGTCCCGCCCCGCCGCCGCCAGAACGCACAGCCGCCGCCAAAAACCGCTCAGACCGAACACGACCGCTTCTTCCTCCGCCGCGGCCCGAAAGTCAAAATAAGCCAACTCGCCGTTGGCCACTTCCGGCCAGGGGCCGAGCGCGTCAGCCCCGCTTCGCTCCCGCCGCCGCAAAGCCGCGCGCGCCTCGCGCCAAAGCCGCTGTTTCGCCTCCCGCGTCTCCGACCTCTCCTGCCAGCGCCAGGCCGCGCTCTCCAGTTCCGCCGCCGCCTGCCCCTCGTAAGTCACGCGCGGGCAAACGCCGGCCAGCGCGCTCACGGCGTCAAAGAGACGTCCGCAGGAAGAAGTCTGATAAACCCCCGCGCCGGCGGCTGACTGCGCGGCCAGGACCGCCGCTTCCCCTTCCGGCAGGCGGGAGGCCGTCCATTCCCGCAAATTCCGGTCGGCCGCCCCCGACAGAAGTTTCAGCGTCCAGGCCCAGGCGATCCGCAGGGGAAAAGCGAGGCTTTTTTCCCCCGGCACAGGCATGTATTCCATATGACCGGCTCGCCGCCACGCGCCGGCCGTGCCGCGAAAAAACTCAAACCCCCAGACGTTCCCGTCCCGGCCGTAACCCGTACCGTCGCAAACCAGCCCCCCCACCGGCCCCGGCAGTGCGTATTCGCCCTGGACCGCCGCCAGATGCGCCTCGTGATGCCAGACGGCGCGCGTCTCCAGACCGAGCGACGGCGCCCAGCGCGTGGCGGCGTAGGCCGGGTGAGCATCGTGCAGGACGACCTCCGGTTTGACGCCGGCCACTTCCTGAAAAGAAACATACTCTTGGCGCAGACGGCGAAAATTTTCATATTCACCCATATTACCCAGATATTGGCTCACAAAAGCCGATTCTCCGCTCGCCAGGCAAAAAGCGTTTTTCATCTCGGCCCCCAGAGCGGCGGCGGGCCGGGGGCAGGGCCGCGGCAACGGCAGCGGCGCCGGCACATAACCCCGCGCGCGCCGAAAAAAAGAAGGGCCGCCGTCTATTATCCGCAGGACGGAATCGTCACAAAAGTGGTATATTTCCCGGTCGTGGAAGACAAACACGTCCGCCGCTCCGCCCAGCTCCGCCCGCGCTTCCGCCTCGCGGTAAATCAGCGGACGCCCGCTCAGGTTGGCGCTCGTCATGACGAGAAAATCCGGGCCGCCCGGAATAAACAGCAGTTCGTGCAGCGGCGTGTACGGCAGCATGAGACCGACGGTGTCCAGTCCCGGAGCCAGGGCGGCCGGCAGGGAAAATTCCTCCCGCCGCCGGACGACGACGATCGGCGCGGCCGGGGAGGCCAAAAGTTCCGCCTCCGCCGGAGTGAGCAAGGCCGCGCGACGGGCGGCAGCCAGATCCCGCGCCATCACCGCCAAAGGCTTGCCGTCCCGCTCCTTATTCCGGCGCAGCCTCTCCGCCGCCGCCCCGTTCAAAGCGTCGCAGACCAAATGAAAACCGCCCAACCCTTTGACGGCCAAAATCGCTCCCTCTCCCAGCATCGCCGCCGCCCGCCCGAGGGGAGACCGATCCGTCTCTCCGCCCGGATCCGAGCCGAGTTCCGCCGCCTCCAGCCAAACCCGCGGACCGCAGGCCGGGCACGCCGCCGGCTGAGCGTGAAAGCGCCGGTCAGCCGGATCGGCGTATTCCCGCGCGCAAAGCGGACACATGGGGAAGCGATCCATCGTGGTGCGGGCGCGGTCATAGGGGCGGGCTCGGATGATGGTGTAGCGGGGCCCGCAATTCACGCAATTGATAAACGGATAGTGAAAACGCCTGTCCCCCGCGTCGCGCAGTTCCCGGCGGCAGTCGGCGCAAATGGCGGCGTCGGGGGAGATCAGACTATCCTGCCGCCCGGCCAAGGCGCTGGGGATAATGCGAAAATCCGCCCAGCCCTCCAACGGCGCGGGCGAAGCGTCTAGGCGCTGAATGTCGGCCAGCGGCAGCGGCTCGCTGCTCAGACGCCGGTAAAACTCGGCCGTGTTTTCGCCTTCGGCGTGGATCAGCGCCCCCGCCCCCGTGTTGCGCACCCAGCCCCGGATGCCGCAGCCCTTGGCCAGCCGGTAAACAAAAGGGCGAAAACCCACGCCCTGCACGACGCCCCGGACATCGATCCGCAAAGCCTTTTCCCTCATGATCCTCCCTCGGACTTCAAAAAAACGCCCGCAGCCTGAGAAAGCTGCGGGCATCTCGTCATTCCGGAATCCATTTTTGTCGCACACCCGTATTCAGAAAATTCCTAATATTCCAATTTATCTTGCGTGACCCTCTTTTTGAATATAACAAAATTCATGATCTGATAGATCAGCACGATCGGCACGAGACACAGGGCCACGATCGTCATGATCTTCAGGGTGTAAGGGCTGGAGGAGGCGTTGTAGATCGTCAGGCTCCACTCCGGGTTCAAAGAGGAGATCATCACATTGGGAAACATGGCCGCAAACACAGTCACCGTGACAAAAGCGATCGTCACCGCCGAAGCGATGAAGGAAACTCCCCAGTGTTTTGTCCAGGCTAAGACCACCGAGAGAACAAGAGCCACAGCCGCGACAGCCACAGCCGCCAGAGCGACGGGGCTGGATTTCAGGCCGGTGGTCAGAAAAGCGAACACCACCCAGGCTACCGTGACCGGCACGAGCACGACGCCGGATACCCGGCCGATCCGCCCCACGCGCTCAAGTATCGCCTCGTCGCCGATTTTGAGCGACAGAAAAGCGGCGCCGTGGTAAAGGAACAGTAAAAAAGTGACTACGCCGCCCAGCAAAGTGAAAGGCGTCAACAAGGTGAAAAACGTCCCGGCGTATTCCATATTCGCGTCGATGGGAACGCCGGTGATAAAGTTGGACACGGCCACCCCCCACAGGAGGGCCGGCAGAAAACTGCTGACGCAAATCACCCAGTCCCAGAGCTTGCGCCAGGCAGGACTTGCTACTTTGCTGCGAAACTCGAATGAAACACCGCGGGCGATCAGCGCGAGCAAAATCACAAAGAGGGCGAGATAAAAACCGCTGAACAAAGTGGCGTACCAATGTGGAAACGCCGCGAACACGGCGCCGCCCGCCGTTATCAACCACACCTCGTTGCCGTCCCAGAACGGTCCGATCGAATTGATGACGACCCGCCGCTCTCCGTCGGTTTTGCCGGCGAACGGCGTCAGCATCCCTACGCCGTAATCAAATCCCTCCAGAAAAAAGAAGCCGATAAATAAAACACCTACGAGGATAAACCACAGGATATTCAAGTCCACAGCGACCCCTCCTTTCCTTCGGGCGCGCCGAGCAGCTCCGGAGATTTTCTGGCGCCGGCCGCCAGAAGATAGATGTCCGCGATCATGAGCAGCGTGTAGATCAGCACGAGACCGACCAAAGAAATAACGATGGAGGAAGCGGGTACGACAGTCGAAACGCCTTCTTCCAATGTCTGTAAATTATAGACCAGCCAGGGCTGCCGCCCGAATTCCGCCAGAAACCATCCGCCTGTATTCGCCAAATACGGCAGGAAAAGGGCGATAGGCATCAGGCGCAAAAAACCCTACCTCTTATCGATATTCCCCCGGAAAATCAACGCCAACAAGGCGAGCAGCAACATCAGCAGACCGGCGCCCACCATGACGCGAAAACTCCAGAAATTGACAGCCACGGGCGGCGTATAATTACCGGGGCCGTGCCGGGCTTCCATTTCCGCCTGCAAATCGTTCAGCCCCTTGACCTCGCCGGTGAAACTGTTGTAACTCATAAAACTCAGCAGGCCGGGTATTTTGATTTCCGCGGAGTTCGCGCGGTTTTTTTCGTCGATGCCGGCAAAAATTACAAAATCAGCCGGATCGGCCGTTTCCCAATGCGCTTCCGCCGCCGCCATTTTCATCGGCTGCTCCTGCACGAGATGCTGTCCCTGGAAATGCCCGATGCCGACCACCAGAATCACGGCGATAAAACCGGCCGTCGCGCCGTATTTGAACGAGGTTTTGAAAAAATCAATATCAGACCCTTTGAACAAATGCCAAGCGCTGACGCCCATGATAAAAAAGGCGCCCGTACACAGCCCGGCGGAAAAAACATGGGGGAATTGATACAGGAAATGGGGGTTGGTGATCAGCGCCGGAAAATCAATCATTTGGGCGCGGCCGTTCGCGATCTCATAACCTAGGGGATTTTGCATGAATGAATTCGCGATGAGGATCCAAACAGCGGATAGATTAGAGGCGATCGCCACGAGCCAGATGCAGGTCAGATGCGCTTTTTTTCCCAGCCGTTCCCAACCGAAGACCCAGATGCCTATAAAAGTCGACTCGATGAAAAAAGCCAACAGGGCTTCCACCGCCAGCGGCGCCCCGAAAATATCGCCGACATAACGGGAATAACCGGACCAGTTCATCCCGAATTGAAACTCCTGCACGATACCGGTGACGACGCCCATGGCGAAGTTGATCAAAAAAAGATTTCCCCAGAATTTTGTCATTTTTTTGAATTTTTCGTCGCCTGTCTGCACATACCTCGTCTGGATAATGGCCACCAGAAGCACCAGACCCAAAGTCAGCGGCACAAAGAAAAAATGATACGTCGACGTGGCGGCAAATTGTATACGCGCCAACAGTATTTCCATAAACCATCCCTCCTCTCAGAATAAATTGAATCGCTCTAATTTTATCAGGTATGGATTATGAGGTCAACTACTAAATCGGAAGAATTATAATTTTAAACAGCGCCGCGCTTCCTCTTTGTCTTCCTTCAGCTGGGCGCTCACAGCCGCCGCGCTCGTGAAACGCCGCTCGCCGCGCAGCCGGGCTTCTAACGTCAGAAATATTTCCTGCCCGTACAAATCCCCGCTAAAATCGAAAAAATGCGCCTCGACCGCGCGCGGGAGCCCTTCGCCGAAAGTAGGCCGCACACCGATATTCAACATGCCGTCATACCAGCGCCCGCCGATAAATCCGCGTACGGCGTAAACGCCGTCGCCCGGGATCAGGATATCTTCTGGCAGCCGCAAATTGGCTGTCGGGAAACCCAGCAGCCGGCCGCGGCCGTCGCCGGATCCCACCAGGCCCCTGACGCAGGGACTGCGCCCCATCATCGCGGCGGCCAGCGCCAAATCCCCTTCCGCCAGGCTGGCCCGGATCGCCGAAGATGAAATTATCCGCTGCCCGAGCCTCTGCGCCCGCACCACACTGACGCCAAACCCGTACTCCTGTCCCAACCGGCGCAGATCCGCCGGTTTTCCCTGCCCGCCTTTGCCAAAGGAATAATTGAAGCCGACCACAGCGTGCGCCGTTCCCAGCGGCAAGAGGAGACGCCGGGCAAAATCACGCGGCGGCGTATCCGCCAGCGTCCGGTCAAACGGTGCCAGACAAACACTGTCCACGCCGCACTCACTCAGCCAGCGGATTTTCGTCTCCTGATCGGAAAGCAGATTTAACTCTTTTTCCGGGATCAATATCTTCAAAGGGTGCGGGTCAAAAAGCAGCGCCCCCAGCGGCAGTCCGCTCCGGGCGGCGATTTCCTTTCCCCGCCGGAGCAGCTGCCGGTGCCCGAGATGCACCCCGTCGAAATTGCCCAGCGCCAGCACCTGCCGCCGGTTTTCTGTTATCCGCTCTGAAAAATTCCATACTTCCACGCTGTTACCCGCCTTGAATCATTTTTTTGGCTCCGTCGCCGCCATCGCCGCGCAGGACTTTATCCGGACGCAGCTCCCCCGCTTCCGCCCGGCCGACGCCCAGCAGTTCCCCCGCGCAGTATACGGCGCAAGGGCCGTTCGGGAGCGGCGCCGCGCCCAGACGCCCCAGGTCCGACGGCAGGCCGCGCCGGAAAGCTTCGGCGCGGGAGAGCGGCATCTCCAGCGCCGGCAGATCCAGTCCCCAGCCCAAAGGAAGCATAAAAGTCAGATCCCCTTCCGCAAAGCGCGCCGCGACCTCAGCCAAACCGACGCTTTCCTCTAAGTAAAAAGAACCGGTCTCCAGGCGGCAAAGCGCCGACAAATGAGCGCCGCAACCCAGCCGTTTCCCAAGATCGTCGCACAAAGCGCGGATATACGTCCCGTGCGAGCAAGCCACTTCAAATACCGCCCGCGGATAGAGGCCGGGCGTCCAAGCCAGCCATTCCATCCCGTAAATCTCTGTTTCCCTCTCCGCTCTTTCCACCACCTCGCCCCGGCGGGCCAGATCATAGAGCCTTTGGCCCTTATGGCGCACGGCGGAAAACATCGGCGGTATTTGTTTTATTTTGCCGACAAAAGAAAAAAGCGCGTCCTTGGCCTCCGCCTGAGTGATCCGCGGCGCTTCCCGGCGCAATACCGTTCCGTCCGCGTCCTGCGTGTCCGTCACGACCCCGAATGTCGCCTCCGCCCGGTAGCGCTTTTTTTGGCCGGTATAGTATTCGGCCAGCCGCGTCGCCTGCCCGAGACACACCGGCAGAACGCCGGTCGCGCTCGGATCCAAAGTGCCGCAGTGCCCCGTTTTTTTCACGCGCAGCAGAGAACGTAAACGGCGCAGCGCGTCCATCGAAGTCATACCGCTTTCTTTGCGCAGGTTAATCATCCCGTCCAGAGTCCATTTCCTCCTTCAGCGCCTTAAGCACTTCCTCCGTCGCCGCGCGGAGATCTCTCCGGCACACGCAGCCGGCGGCCCGCTTATGCCCGCCGCCCCCAAAACGGCCGGCGACGCGGTTGACGTCGGCCGCCCCGTTTGAGCGCATACTGACCCGGACAAGGCCCGACTCGGCCTCCTTCAGCAGCACGGCCGCTTCCACGCCTTGAAAAGCGCGGATATAGTTGATGACGCCTTCGCTCATGTTCAGTTCGGCGCCCGCCGCGGCGTAATCGGCCAGCGACAGGGCGACCAGAGCTATTTTCCCGCCGGCGGGGAACGTCAGCCGGGCCAGCGCCCGTTCCAGCAAGCGTCCCTGCGCGAGCGGGCGGCGTTCGTAGATCATCTCGTTCAAAGCCGCCACATCGACGTAAGGCCGGAGGGCGGCGGCGACGCGCAGACTGCGCGCCGTGGTGCCGCTGAAACTGAAACGCCCCGTGTCTGTGACTATGGCCGTATAAAGACATAGCGCCACCCGCTCGTCTTTGACCGGACCCAGGCGCCGCAAGATCCCGTACACCAATTCGCCGGTCGCCGCCGCTTTAGTATCCACATAATTCCAATCGGCGTAAAGACTGTTGGACACATGATGGTCAATATTAACCGTCGTCGTCTGCCGCAGCGTTTCGGGCCGCAGCTGCGGCCCCGCCCGGCGCGCCTCCGCGCAGTCGGCGAACACGACGAGCCGGGGCGGTTCAGACGGCAAAACATGAACGATCCGCTCGATCCCGGGTAAAAAACGCAGATTGGCCGGAGCTTCTTCCTCACAGAAACAAGTGACCGCCGTTCCCCGCGTTTCGAGAACCCAAGCCAGCGCCAAAGCGGAACCCAGCGTATCGCCGTCAGGGGCGACATGGGAAATGATCAGCGCTTCTTCCGCCTGCGCCAGCAGATTTACTGCATCCGCGAGCGCGGCCTTCTTACCTGTTTTCTCCATTGATCCCGTCCTCCGCGGGGGGCTCTCCGGTTCCCGCCGCCCCCACTTCGCGCAGAATGGCGGAGATCCGCGCTCCCTGCCTGATGGAAGCGTCGTATACAAACCGCAGTTCCGGCACATAGTGAGCGGTCATCGTTTTGCCCAGCTCGCCCCGGATAAACCCGGCCGCGCTCTCAAGCGCCTTCATGCTTTCCGCCACCGCCGCTTCTTCCCCTAAAACGCTGACATACACACGGGCAAGACTCAGGCTCTTGTCTGTTTTCACCCCGGTCAGCGTGACAAAACCAAGGCGCGGGTCTTTTACTTCCTCGCTTATGATGCGCGCCACCTCGGTTTTAATATGCTCGGCCAGGCGAAAGACCCGATGTTTACTCATAAATTGCGCTTTACTTCCTCCATAGTATAGGATTCCAACACGTCGCCCTCTTTGACGTCGTTAAAATTATTCAGCCCTATACCGCATTCATAGCCTTCCACTACTTCTTTTACATCATCCTTAAAGCGGCGGAGCGAATCCAGCTCTCCCGTGAAGATGACCACGCCGTCCCGAATGACCCGCGCCTTTGACGCGCGTAAAATTTTGCCGTTCAGCACATACGAACCCGCGATAGAGCCGACTTTCGGCACTTTTATCACTTGGCGCACTTCCGCCCGGCCATGAACCACCTCGACAAAATCCGGATCGAGCAGGCCTTCCATTGCATCTCTCACATCATCGATCGCGTTATAGATGACGCTGTACAGACGGATATCCACGCCCTGCAATTCGGCCGCCGTCTTGATATTCGCGTCATGGCGCACGTTGAAACCGATAATGATGGCGTTGGAAGCGGCAGCCAGCATGACGTCCGACTCGCTGATGCTGCCTACGCCGCCGTGAATCATATTGACGCGCGCTTCCGCCGTGCTGAGTTTAATGAGGGATTGCCGGAGCGCCTCGACCGATCCCTGAACATCACCTTTGATGATGATGTTCAGATCCTTGACTTCGCCTTCCTTGATCCGCTCAAAAAGGTCGTCCAGGCTTATCTTGCCTCTCTGCTTCACTTCTTCCGCTTTGTGTTCGTCTATACGGGCTCCAACTATGCCGCGCGCCAGTTTTTCATCGGCGACGACATGGAAAACGTCGCCGGCCGCCGGTGTTTCCGATAAACCGTGTACTTCCACCGGCATAGCCGGGGCGGCTTTTTTCACGCGCCGGCCTTTATCATCCACCATGGCCCGAATGCGGCCGAAGGAACGGCCGGCGACAAAGATATCACCCACGTTCAGCGTGCCTTTCGCCACAAGCACCGTCGCCACCGGTCCTTTACCTTTATCCAGCTTGGCTTCAATGACGGAACCCGTGGCCAAACGCAGCGGATCGGCTTTCAGATCCTTCATTTCCGCCACCAGGAGAATCATCTCCAACAAATTTTCGATATTTTGCCGCGCTTTAGCGGACACCGGCACGGCCACTACGTCGCCGCCCCAATCCTCAACTAACAGCCCGTATTCAGTCAGTTCCTGCTTTACGCGCTCCGGATTGCTCCCCGGTTTATCTATTTTGTTGATAGCGATTATTATCGGCACGCCCGCCGCTTTGGCGTGATTGATGGCCTCCACGGTCTGCGGCATCACTCCGTCGTCCGCCGCCACGACCAGCACGGCGATATCCGTGACCTGAGCGCCTCTGGCCCGCATAGCCGTAAAAGCCTCGTGTCCGGGGGTGTCCAGAAAAGTGATCTTCTGCCCGTTATATTCCACCTGGTAAGCGCCGATATGCTGCGTGATGCCGCCGGCTTCCGAGGCCGTGACGTTAGTGGAGCGGATGGCGTCTAAGAGCGATGTTTTGCCATGATCAACATGTCCCATTACCGTGACGACAGGCGGGCGCGATCTCATATTATCCGGATCGTCCTCAATTTCTTCCACGACAGCCAGAGATTTTTCCACTCGCACCTCGACTGTCATCCCCATGTCCGCGGCGACGATGCCGGCAGTGTCGGAATCAATTTGCTGGTTGATCGTGGCCATGATGTTGTAAGCCAGCAGCTGCTTGATCACCTCGCCGGCTTTTTTGCTCATGATAGAGGCCAGTTCCTGCACGGTAAGGGATTCCGGAATAATGATATGCTTGGGCGGCAGCGGTTCTTTAGCCGCTGTCTTTTCATTCCGTCTGCCGGCGAGAGGAAAGTCTTTTTCCGAAGCCCGCCGTTTGTCGTAACTCCGGTCTTTTTCGTGGGCTTTCTTCTGAGCCGGGGCCTGTCGCTTGAGCGGGTGTTCCGCCACGGTCAGCTCCACGGTTTTGCCTTCGATTTTCACACGGGAAGTTTGAACGGGTTTTTTATCACCCGGCCGGCCGGGCGGCCGGCTATCCCGAAATCCGCCCT
>JAISEW010000056.1 GCA_031263945.1 Gracilibacteraceae bacterium
CGGCGCAGTTCGCGGGCGGCGCTCCGGCGCTGGCCATCGCGAGCGGCGCGGCCAGCGCAGCCGACGGGGAGCCTGCCGCGATCGCGGACGGCGAGTACGAGATAGGCGTCCAGGGCTGGCACGACTATCTGGATCAGGCGTCGATGATGGCGTCGGTGCTCCACGGCACGGCAGGGCTTTCCGTGCAGGGCGGCAGCCTGGCCGCGACTCTGGCGTTCGTGCCGGCGAGCATATTCGGGATCGCCGTGGACGGCAGCACGGTGATCGAGGTGTGGCCGGAGCCTGCGGGCGAGCCTGAGCCGGGGACGGGAAACGCCGGAACGGTTGAGGCGGGCGAGGCCGGGGCCGTGAAAACAATCACGGTGGCGCTGTCCACGCTGGACAGGCCGAGGCTGGCGATAAGCGTCGGCGAGCCTATGAACTCGATCCAATACATACGGCTGAAATTCGATCTTGACACGCTGCAGGCGGTTGGCGGCGAGCCAGAACCCGAATCGGAGCCTGAGCCAGAACCTGAACCGGAACCAGAGCCGGAGCCAGAACCGGAGCCGGAACCCGAACCAGAGCCGGAGCAGGAACCCACAGGCTACGTCCCCGGCATCTACAGCGGCGTCGGACAAGGGTACGCCGGTTATCCGGGCAACGCTGTTGACCCGGCAATCAAGGTGTACGTCCAGGCCTCGGCTACGGAAATTATCCGCGTATTCGTGGGAGCGCATCAGCAGACCGCGGATCCGTTTTTCAACTGGGCGGCAACCGGACGTGACGGCGGGGCGGGCGTCCTCGCCCAGATCGTGGCAAAACAGGGTGTTGCCGGCGTGGACGCCGTGAGCGGCGCCACCCTTTCCAGCAACGGCCTCATAGCGGGCGCGGCGGCCGCGATTGAGAACGCGAAGGCGGGGCTGGCCGCGACGCCCGATGAGGCGTTGCCGGCGACAGTCGCGTTGCTGCAGGCTGGGACAGGGGATGCTATCTCCATGATGAACGGGTTGCTGGGCGACAGTCCCGCCGCGACGGTCAAACGTTACGGCGATCAGTATACGGTTACTATCCGCTTAGTCCCGTCGGCCATTATGGGGTTGCCGGTGGATGGGAGCGCCGCGCAGAATTTTGTCAGCGCGGACGCTTCCGGCCAATATGCGAACGCCCCTGTTTTGGAGGCATACGACGAGGCTTCAAAGGTGAAAACGGTGGAGCTCTGGCTGAACAGCCTGGAAACGCCCTTGCCGATACAGGCTTACGTGACGCTGATGGGAAGCGTGCAGAGTCTGCGCGTGAAAGTGAGCCTTGGCGTAGACAAGGGTAAACTGGCGGCGGCAATCGCGGCCGCGGAGCCGAAAGCGGCCGACGAAGACAAGTACACGCCTGAGAGTTTTGCGGCCCTGAGCGCGGCGCTCGCCGCCGCGAAGGCCCTTCAAGCGGATGAAGACGCCACGCAGGAAGCGGTTGACGCAGCGGCGGCGGCGCTGAACGCGGCTGTCACCGCTCTTTTGTCCAATACGCCCGAACCGGGCGAGACGATCAATCCGCCCGATGGCGACTACGACGGAGACGGCGTCCCGAACCTGCGTGACTATTATCCGCGGGATCCGGCTCAGAGTTACGATCCCGCCATGCCGAAAGTGACGGGCTATCCCATTTATCCGGCGCGCACCGTGTACGCGCTTGAAGCCTCCCAGCAGAATCTGGACGGCTTGAAGTGGGATACGAACATTCTGCTGCGGACGAGCGGCACGTCGGTTCTGTCGGTTCTCATCCCGACTGTCTATGTGGACGCGGCGCTGGCCGGAATTACCGACGCCAGCCTTAAGTTCTCCGTCCAGGGCGCTGACAACGAGCGCATTTCCGCGATAGAGGGCCTGGCGGACGCCTCTGCGGCGGGCCAGATCGTCAAAGCTTTTGACTTATCCATCACAAGGACAAACAGCGAGGAACCGGACGAAGCCCTTGGCGCCTTGGGCGGTGAAATCCGCGTGACGGCGGCGACTCTGACAGACGCGGAAGCGGAGGCGCTGAAAAACTACAATAACAACGCGCTGTATTTTTATGACGCAGAAAACGGTGCGCTGGAAAAAGTGGATGCTTCTTTCCTGCTGGCGGAGAAAAGTATAATTTTCTTTACCGCCAAAGCCGGAACCTATGTTTTGGCGACTCAGCCGGCTCTTGGGCTGCCGCGCCTTAATTGGGTAGAGACATTCGGCGGCACGAGTACCGAATCGTTTACGACCGTGGCCGCTACAAGCGACGGCGGGTTTATCGCCGCAGGCAACACAAATTCCGCCGACGGCGATCTGGCCGGGCGGGGCGAGGGCAGCAAGGCGATAATCGTCAAGTACAGCCCCATTGGGAAAGCCGAGTGGGTATTTACGGAAACGGACATGACCTTCCATGACGTGCAGGAAGCGCCCGGCGGCGGTTTTATCGCGGCGGGGGAAAGCAGAAGGAACGACGGTTTGTTCGCCGGGTTGAACAGGGGCGTGAACGACGCTTTTGTCCTGAAACTGTCAGACGAAGGCACGCCGGAATTTGTCCGGAATATCGGCAGCGCCTCTGGGGATCTGCTCAAAACACTAATCATGGAAAGCGACGGTTTCTCGGCTTTCGGCAACTTTGGCGCCCCTAACGGCGATTTCGCTTTCACGGGGCTCCCGCAGCGGGGCGGCAACGACGCGTTTGCCGTAAAATATGATTACGCCGGCAATCAACTTTGGATAAGCGTTTGGGGCGGGGACGGCTTGGAAACGGTGAATGGCGCGGCTAAAACGGACGACGGCGGCTACCTCGCCGCCGGTCTTGCCACTTCCAATACCGACGACTTTGCCGGACTCAGCAAAGGCGGCAATGACGCCTTCTTGGTCAAGCTGGCGGCGAACGGTTCGTTCGTTTGGGCCAAAACTTACGGCGGCGCCGGCAGTGACCAAGGCCTCGGCATCGTTGCCCTCGGCGGCGATGAATATCTGCTGGCTTTGGGATTTGCTTCCGCCGATATGACCGATGGCGATGGCGCGGCGCTGCTAGCCGATCAGCTTAAGGGTGGCGCGGACAGCGGTTTCCTGAAACTGGATGCGGCGGGAACCGTGCTTTGGAGCGCGGCGGTGGGCGGTCCGGGCGGCGATTCGGTTCGGGCGGTCGCGGCAGATCAGAGCGGCAATATTCTTGCCCTGATACAACGAGGAACAGCTTCCGCCACCGGCTATGCCGACGATTTCGGCGACACTTTCCATGACAGCGCCTTGAAAAGTACGGCGGCTTTCGTGAAGCTGGACGGCGCCAGCGGGATTGTCGGCAAAACGCGCTTTGAAGCGCCGGCCGCCAACGATATGCTGCTTGATTTTGCTTTCACGCAGGACGGGGGCTTCGTTGCCGCTGGCCATCATATTTATCAGGACGCGAACACGAACACGTTCGGCGCCTATGCCGGAATTTATCTCGGGCCGATGGGTTCGACCGACGCCGCTGTCGCCAAGTTTGACGGCGCGGGGATCACTGTGGACAAAAGCGAACTGAGTGCGCTGATAGCGACAGCGGAGGCGATTGCGGAAAACAGCGCGAAACCCGGCCTGTGGGCCAAGTTTAGCAACGCGCTTGTTAAAGCGCGATTCAATTACGCGAATAACTATGTGACCCAAAATATAAACGACGCGATGGTCGCGGAATTGCAAGATGCCATTGACGGCTTGGCCGGCCTGGCCGAGATTGCCTGGACGGATCTGACCGCCAACGGGGAATCAATGGCCACAAACACCACGGAATTGACACTTGCTTTCGCCGCCGACCCGGTGGGCCTGACAGCGGATCATATCACGCTGACCGGCGCCACGAAAGGCGAATTGAGCGGAGAGGGCCTGACGCGCACACTGGCGGTTTCTGAACTCACCATAGCCAATAACGGCAATCTGGCGGTGAGCATCGCGAACCCGGAAGGCATATTTATTTCCCCCGGGTCAAAAACCGTGCGGGGCTGGCGCTCGCCGACAGTGAACTGGACGGGTCTCAGCGCCGACGGTCTGGCGGGCGAACGCGACACCGCTCTGCTGACGCTGACTTTTGGCGCGGCGCCTACGGGGCTTACCGCCGCTTTGATCACGGTGGAAGGCGCGACGAAGGGAACGCTGTCCGGCACTGCGGCCAGTCTGACCCGCACGCTGGCCGTCTCCGAGCTCACGGTGGACGAAGGCGAGGAAATCACGGTTACATTGGCTGCCACGGCTCAGGGCTATTCCTTTGAGCCGGCGACAAGAGGCGTCGCCATACACAGAGAGGCGGCGGAGCCAGAACCCGCAGGCTATGTGCCCGGCATCTACAGCGGCGTCGGGCAGGGCTACGACGGTAACGGCGACGCGGATATTCAGGTGTTCGTGCAGACCAGCGAAAACGAAATCATGAAGATATTCGCCGGAGCGCATGATCAAACGGCCATGTTTTTCAATATGGCGTTCAACGGCGCCTACGGCGCTACCGGCATACCCGCTCAGGTCGTCGAGAAGCAGGGC
>JAISEW010000113.1 GCA_031263945.1 Gracilibacteraceae bacterium
TTAAATGCATGAAAATACTCATATGCTTCCACTTCCAGTTCACCGGAACCATATATTAAATTATTTTCTTCGTCAAATATTTTATAACATTGTTGTTTTCCGTTAATATTTGCTTCGCCATCAAAACCATATAATAATGTAATCATTATATCGTCAAATGCGGCGGATACAATATTTTTAAATTTTTCCTCATCATGTTTACTTAAATTTAATTCTTTAATTTTTTCTGAAACATACGTTTCATTATTATCAAATATGCCGTTTATATATTTTTGCACCTCTAAATATATATTTTCAACAAATTCTTCTGTTTTATTCATTTTATATCCTCCGCGATTTATTAGATAATTTCCTTTTTCATTATTTCAGGTATTTCCCATTTGTTCTTTTTAAAATAATTATTCTCTTTATCGTCCTTTGGATTATATTTTATTGAAGTCCTTTTTGTATTGTAGCACCACGGGGCGCGAAAAACAATATCAAGCGATAAAGCCTGTGTTGTCATGAACCCCGCGCAAGCCGTGCCTCGAAACGAAACGGTTTGCCCCTCACACCGCGTTTTGCACGATATGCAGCAATTCCTCCAAGTCCACCGGTTTGCCGAGGAAAAAATTGGCGCCGGCCTGATACGCTTTCATCTTATTAGCCTGATCGACAAAAGCGCTCGTCACGATAATAGGCGTGCCGGCCGTTTCCGCCCGCGAGCGCAGCCGCCGCGCCACAACCAGCCCGTTTTCCCCGGGCAGGCGCAGATCAAGTATTACGGCGTCGAATTTTTCTTTTTTCGCCAATTCGATCGCGGTCAATCCGTCTTCCGCCGCCGAGATCCGCCAGCCGTGCGCGCTCAAAAAATCGGTCAGCAGCAAACGGCTGTTTCTATCGTCCTCGATCACCAAAATATGCCCCTTCTTGTTGTCCGCCATCAAAACGCTTCATCCTCCCTGAAGGCGGCCGTCATACGGGCAGCACGATCCGCACTTCCGTAAAAAGATCCGGCTCGCTTTCGATCTCCAGAAAACCGCCGTGCAGGCGCGCGATACTGCGCGCGGTCGCCAGCCCCAGACCAAACCCCTCCGTTTCGCCGCCCTCGCCCCGCCCGCGGTAAAACTCCTCAAACACCCGCGGCAACTGCTCCGCCGCGATCCCTCGCCCGTTATCGCGCACGCTCAAAGCGACGCCGCCCCGGACCGCGGCGGCCCGCGCCAAGACCCGCCCGCCGGCGGGCGTATATTTCAGCGCGTTATCCAAAATATTCGCCAGAGCGCGCGTGAGCCGCGGCCGGTCGCCTTCAAGGTCCGGCAGATCCGGCGGCGCTTCCGCGGCGAGCGTGACCGAGCGGGCAAGGGCCTGAGCGGCAAACTGCGCGACCAGCGCGTTCAGCAGCTCCGCCGGGTTTATTTTCTCTCGCCGCAGAGGCAATTGCCCCCGTTCCGACACCGCCAGATCCAGCAAATCGCTGAACAGCCGCAGCACCTGGCGCGCGCAGTCGTCGATCAAAGCCACATATTCCGCTTGTTTATCGTTCAGGCCGCCGTACAGCTCCTGCCCCAGCAGAGACGAAAAACCGCAAATGGAATTCAGCGGCGTGCGCACATCATGGCTGATATTCATCAAAAAGCGCGTCCGCGCCGCGTTGGAATTCTCCGCTTCCCGCAGGGCGGCCCGCAGATCTTCCGTTCTTTCCGCCACCACTTGCTCCAATTCGTCCACATGGCGCTCGATTTCCCGCTGTTTTTCATACTGGGCCCGCGCCAGGCCGGCGACCGCTCCCCGCAAACTGTCGTACTCCCGCACCGGCGTCAGATCATCCCGCAGGTCTTCCAGTTTTTCCAAATGCGAGGTCTCCATCCGGCCGGCCCGGGCGATCTCATTCACCGCTCCGGCGAAGCGGGTCAGCGGCCGGGCCAGTCGCCACGAAACCGCGTAGCTTAAAACAATGCCCGACAGCAAAACCACAGCCGAGGTGAGGGCGGCGGCCCTGACGATCCGCCGTCTCTCCGCCCGCGGTTTTTCCGTGCCGTTCGTGACGTTGATGGCGCCGACGAGTTCGCCGCCGTAACTGAACAGCGGGGTGGTGATGACGTAAGACGTGGGCGTCGCCGGCGCGCCGGCAAAGAAAGCGCGCAGTTTTTCGCCCAGCGGCGCCCGCGTCACCGTATAGGAGCGCGTCCCGCTTTGGATGGCCCGGGCGATCTCCGGTCTTTGCTGATCCCCGTTGGCGCTGTCCGGGCTCACAAAGGTGCCGGTCACGCGCATCCCGTCTTTCGTGTTGGCCGAAGCGCGGTGCTGGTAATCCCCGTCCAGTACGCCGAAGGAGCGGCCGACAAAATTCTCGTCGTTATTGAGCAAGCGCCCGACCAAAACGGACGATGGCGCCCCATCCCCGGCGCGCACCGACACCACGGCGGCTTTCACCATGACCGGCAATCCCTGCGCGGCGTGACCGGCAAACAAGGCCCGCCGGCCCAGCGCGGGCTGAAAAGCCGCCAAAGTCTCCCAGTCGGTGATCTCCGTGGTGATGAGCGCGTTTTCCCGGTAGGCGCTGTCCGCGAGCATCCCCGCGAACAGGCGCAAAAAAGCGGCCTCCGGATCGCCGCTGCCGCCGAGGGGCGCCGCGCCCGCGTAGAGCATATAAAAATCCACGTCGTCCTGCCCGGCCAGATAATCCGCCAGCGATCCCGGGTCGCGGAACCTTTCCCGGTTAGCCGGCGAGGTCAGTTTGTTGATCTGATCCCGAAAAAAAGCGTTATACTCGTCCACGGCCACCGCGGCGTCTCCTTCCAGCGAAACCCGGTACGAGCTGTTCCAGGCGTCCAGCGCGAAGTAGCTCGCGGCGGCGAGAAAAAGAAGGATACAAACCAGCAAGAGCAATATTATCCATTGTAAATTAAAAACAAACAGCGGTTTTTTCTTCATGGATCGCCCGCGAGCCCCTTTTGCAGCGCGAGCAAAGAAGCCTCCGTCCGGTTTTTCGCGGACATTTTAGCTAAAATATGGTTAATATGGGTTTTTATGGTATTAGGGCTGACATAAAGCAGCGCCGCGATATCCTTGTTGCCCAGCCCGCGGGCCATATGGCGCAGCACCGCCAATTCCCGCGCCGTCAGAGCATAAATATCGGCGCCGGCCGGCCGTTCCGCTTCCGCGCCTTCCTCCGGACCCGTCCGGGCTAAGATGAGCGGCAGACGATAAAACGCGGCGGTCACGCGGGTCAGTTCGGCGATATTTTTATCGGCGCAGCGCCCGGCGATGAGGAAAAAACGGCTCTCCCCGCTCTCCGCCCCCTTCGCGCCCCGGAACGAAGTTTTTACCACAATATGCTCCAAACCGTGCGCGCAGGTCCGGCTCCATTCCGCCGCGCCGCTCTTGAGACCCGGCGCGAGACAGCC
>JAISEW010000062.1 GCA_031263945.1 Gracilibacteraceae bacterium
ACATCACCATTTCGACTGATAATAATCCCTGTTTCAAAATCAAGGTCTTTTATGCCAGTTTCTTCTTTGCGCAGTGTCTGAATTAATTTTTCGGACGCTATTTTGTCAGAATCACCCTTCACTCCTGCGGAGTCAGCGGGTTCAGTCTCGGTCTTCTTTGCCAGTTTTTGATCTCCAGTCCTTTCAGATCCATGCTCACCACCCCTGAACCAAGCTTATCAGGTTTGTCACTTTTTTGCAAGAATTTTTTACCGCCGTCACTATTGGCTTGTCCTGTCTCGTTACAGTTCAGAGGCGGTCCCTCTCCTGTTGTCATTCCGGAATCTATCCTGCCATTTTTAGATTCCGGGACAAGCCCGGAATGACGGGAGGCTCTCCACTCTCTATCCTTTCCACAGCGGGCGGCAGCGGCGGATGCTTTCTTCCTCCGCCGCCAGTTCCTCCAAGAGGGCGTGATCTCCTTCTTGCCAAACAAACGTTCGTTCGTTTGCTTCGCTCGCCCGCCCGCCGCCCAGGTAAGTCAGGGCGCCGGGAATGAGGTCGGGCCGGCGTAAAAGCGTGCGTCGCAGGCTCTCTTTCCGCCGCCAGCGGGCGACGGCGGCGTGGTGGCCGGAGAGAAGCACTTCCGGCACGCTTTGTCCGGCAAAAACCGGCGGCCGCGTGTAATGCGGGTGCTCCAGCCATCCGTCGCCGGCGTGCGAATCCGCGCCGGCCGCTTCCTTTCGCCCCAGCACCCCGGGCACCAGGCGGGAGACGGCGTCGACCAGCACCAGAGCGGCCAGCTCGCCCCCCGTCAGCACGTAATCGCCGATGGATATTTCCTCATCCGCCAGGGCGCGGACGCGCTCGTCAAAACCCTCATAATGCCCGCAAAAGAGGACTAATTCGTCGTAAGCGGCCAGAGCGGCGGCCCGGCGCTGCGTGAACAGCTCGCCCTGGGGGGTGAGCAGCACCGTCCGTCTGGCGCCGGCGGGCGGCGGCAAGGCGGCCAGCGCCGCGTAAAGCGGCTCCGGTTTTAAAATCATGCCGCCGCCGCCGCCGTAAGGCGTGTCGTCGACGTTTTTGTGCCGGCCCGCGGCATAGTCCCGGAAGTTTATCAGCTCAAAGGTGATGAGACCGGCGTCCCGCCCCCGTTTCAGCATACTGACCTCCGTCGGGGCGAACATCTCCGGAAACAGCGTAAAAACCGTAAATTTCATCGCCGGCCTTTTTCAGCGCAAACCGGGCGGCAGATCCACATCCATGCGCCGTCCCGGCACGTCGACCCGCCGCACCACCGTCTTCAGCGCCGGCACGCAGATCTCCCCCGCTTCGCCCCGCACTATGTAAACATCATTGGCGCCGGTCTCCAGGATCCGTTCCAGTTTCCCCAGCCACACGCCGCCGTCGAAAACATCCATCCCCTCCAGCTCATAATAATACCAGCGCCCCGGCGCGAGCGGCGCCGCCTGGGCGCGGGGGACGCGCACCTCAAAACCGCGGTATTGCGCCGCCGTCTCCGGGCTGTCGATACCGGCCAGCGTCAGGTAAACCATTTTGCCGCCGCCGCTGATCCGCGCCTGCCGTACGGGCAAAACCTCCGTCTCAGTCCCGGCGCCGCGCAGCCGGACTTCACCCAGCGCCAAAAACCGCCGCGGATCGTCCGTCAGCGGATATACTTTCAGTTCCCCATTCAGACCCTGCGGTTTTAACACCTGACCGATGAGGACTGTTTCTTCCTCAGCAGACAATTCTAAAAATTCATTCATCGCGTCTCCGCCGCCTTTTCCCGTCAGGCGGGCAGGGCAAAACCCGGCGCGGACACTCCGGCGCCGGGTTTTGCCTGTTACGGGATATTACAGGTCAAAAATCTTCGTGGGATTCATCCGGTTGATCGGGTCAAAGGCGCGCTTGATATTGCGGAAAGCGCCCATGGTCACCGGTTCGTACTCGTTGGGCAGCAGAGGTTTTTTCAAAAGTCCGACCCCGTGCTCGCCGCTCATCGTGCCGCCCAGATCCAGAGCCATTTTCACCAAAGCGGCTTCCGCCTTATGCACACGCTCGCTCTGCTCCTTGTTCCTCTGATCAAAGAGAACGAGCGGGTGGAAGTTGCCGTCGCCGGCATGGGCCAGGATACCGATGTCCAGGTCATAATCCTTGGATGTCTGCACGATACCGGCCACGGCCTGCGGGAATTTGGAGCGGGGCACCGTGATATCCTGCATGGAATACGACGGCGCTCTGTGCGCCACGGAACCGATAGCCACGCGGCGGGCCAGCCAGCAGGCGTCCACCTCGGCGGCCGTCGTCGCTATTTTGAACTGTTTCGGTTTGGCTTTCTTCACGACCTCCGTGATCGTTTTTACCTGATCATCCAAATCGCCGTAAGCCGGCCCGTCCACCTCGATGATCAGCATGGCGCCCGCGTCGCGTGGCAGTCCGGCGCCCGTGGCGTCCTCCGCCGTGTTGATGATGAGATTGTCCATCATCTCCAGCGTGGTCGGCACGATGCCCGCCGCCACGATATCGGCCACGGACTGGGCCGCGTCGACCGGCTCGTTGTAAAAAGCCAGCATCGTGCGTTTGGCCGCCGGGATGGGTTCTATCCGGATGGCGAATTTAGTCATATAACCGAGGGTCCCCTCGGAGCCGCACATTATGCGGGTGAGATCATAAAACGGCTCGCTGCAGAAATCACGGCCGCCGACCCAGCGCACCTTGCCGTCGGAAGTGACAAACTCCATACCGTAAATATAGTCGCGGGTCACGCCGTATTTGAAGCATTTAGGCCCGCCGGAACACTCGCCGACGTTGCCGCCCATCGTCGAGGCCTTGTAGCTGGCCGGATCAGGCGGATAATAATATCCATATTTTGCCAACATCTCCTGGATATCGTAATTAACGACACCCGGCTCGATGATGGCCACATAATTGTCGAGATCGACCTCGAGAACTTTTTTCATGCGGCAACAGTTCATGATGATACAGTTGTCCACGGGTATCGTGCCGCCGCTCTCATTGGTGCCCGCTCCGCGCGGAACGATGTTCACCCCGGTGGCGCGGCAGTAATTGACGATATCCACAACTTCCTGGGTCGATTCCGGGAACACCACCGCGCGCGGCACGCCAAAAAGCAGCGTCGCGTCGTAGCCATAAGCGTACATGGCTACCCGGCCGGTCACCACGTCTTGTTCGCCGGTAATATTGATCAAAGCTTCCACTAAGGTGTCCTGATCAGTTTTTTGCGCAACCGCCATGTCAATTCCTCCTTCTTCAATCAGTCAGGCAATACTCAGAATTTTACGCCGGGAGCCAATATCCCTTTCGGGTCAAACTCCTTACGTATATTATGCAACAATTGCGTGATGCTGTCAAACATCGCCGTGTCGCTGTATTCGTCGCAGCGCAGTTTGCTGCCCAGAAGGCCGGACACGTTGCCGCCCAGTTTCATGGCCGCGTTATTCAGTTTAACGGCGTCCGCGTCCGGGTTGGCGGTGGCGACGGTGATTTTGCCAAGCTGCGCTTCGATGAGCGTGAATTCGTTTTCGTTCAGCGGGCCGACTACGCCCTGAGCCGCGTCCAGACCTTTGACCACGTTGGAGGCGCCCACCGTGAACCGCACTTTGTTCGCGTTCAGGTTCACCGCCTCGCGCGCCTTGAGCCAGCCCAGCTCCGTGGCCGCGTATTCTTTCGGATCGGTGATGATCTTCGTCGTCGTCGCGCCGGCGATCTTCAGCTCCGCTTCCACGATCTTGGCGTATTCCACATTGGCCTTGGGGAATTCCTCGATATCCACAAAAGCCACCGCGCCTTTGGCCCCGCTCAGAATATTCTGGCCGAGTTTTGCCGTAATCGCGTTTTCCCGCGTCACGAACAGGCGGCGTTTCTGAATGGCGAGGAACGCTTTCGCCGCCGCGGAGATATTGGGCAGATCGGCGACGACGACGCTTTTGCACACGGGGGCCGGCAGGAGTTTGGTGAGGATCTTGGTGAGGATGCCGAGCGTCGCCCGCGTGCCGGAGACGAAATGGATGAGATCAAGACCGGAAACGCATTTGATGCATTTGGTGCCGATCTTCATGGTCTCGCCCGTGGGCAGCACCATCTCGTAAGCGATGATATAAGTGCGCGGCGGCATGTATTTGAACGATTTGGAATCAGGGTCGCCGACGCCGAAACAGCCGGCGATGGAACTCGTGCCGACCGCGTAAGGCTCAGGCGGGAAATACAGCCCCTCTTTCAGCAGGCTGTCGCAAAAATCCTTGTGCAGCATTCCGGGCTGCACCCAGCAGGTCAGGTTGTCCTTATCGATTTCCAGTATTTGGTTCATGCGCTGGGTGACGACGGCAATCCCGCCGCCCAGCCCGGCTGTATCGACGACTCTGCCGCCGACGTTGACTTTGACGCCGGCTTCAGCGGCGGCTTTGACGATGGCGGCCACATCCTCGCCGGTTCCCGGACACACTACAGCGGCCGGCTGCTCGCTGCCCCGCAGATATTTCGCCATATCTTTCGTAACCACGTTATCAGCGCCGAGCACGCTTTTTAATTGCTCCACGATTTGACTCATTTACTACCCGCCTTTCGTTATTAGAATTCCCGGCGCGGCAGGCGATCCGGCCCGCCCCGCCTGACGCTGCGAAGCCGGCTAATCGCGCAGGGCCTCCGCCAGAACGTCCGCGACATGTTTTACCGGCACCTTCGAGCCTTTCAGTTTCAGACCGCTGTTGATTTTCAGCATACAGGCCGGACAGCTGGTGGCGACTGTTTCCGCGCCGCTGCCGATGATATTGGCCGCCTTATCCGCCGTGATCTTGGTCGAGAGTTCCTGATAGAACACCATGACGAGACCGGCGGCGCCGCAGCAGCGGTTGGCCTCAAACATCTCGTTGTATTGCAGGCGCGGCACGCTCTTCAGCAGTTTGCGCGGCTCGTCCGTCACTTTCAGGTAACGGACCAGATGACATGGGTCGTGATAGGTGACGATCTGCGGGGAATCGCTGTGCAGTTTGTCCTCGATCCCGAGAGTGCTGACGAGTTCTGAAAATTCAAACACTTTAGCGGCGAAAGCCTTGACTGTCGGCAGATAACTGGGATCGTCGTGGAAAAGCTCTACCATTTCTTTTTTGAGCATCGACGCGCAGGAACCACATGCCGTCACGACCGTGTCGTATTTGCCGAACGCGGCGATCGTTTTTTTCGCCTGAGCCCGCGCCGCCTCGAAATCGCCGTAAACATACTGGGGCAAGCCGCAACATGGCTGATCCCTGGGGACCGTCACTTCGCAGCCGGCCTTGGTCAGCACTTTCACGACGGAATGGGCCGTGGAAACGAAAGCGTAGTTCATGAAACAACCCACGAAAAAGGCCACCCGTTTTTTCGGGGCGGGAACAGACACGACTTCGGGCACCTGGGATACGAACGGGTTGCTGGAACTCGGCATCGTGTACATGTCGATGCCGCGGAAGAATTGCATGCCGTCCAGACGGCGCATCGCGTTTTTGCCGAAACCGTCAAAGAAGTTGAATCCGAATTTCAGACGGCCGGGTTTGGTCATGCTGCTAAGGATAAGCGATTTTAAGAACGGCCGTATCCCCTTTTTCAGCTTGTAGTCGCGGCGGGCGGCCAGCACCAGTTCATGCGTTTTAACGCCGCTCGGACAGGCGATGGCGCATTCCCCGCACAACAGGCAGCTGTTGATCACGTTCTCATAATCGTGATCCGACTCGATTTTGCCGTCCGCGAGCGCCTTGATCAACTGCACCCTGCCCCGGGCCACAAAAAATTCCGCTCCGTCTTTCTTGTACGTTTTGCAAGCCCCGTGACAGAAACCGCAGCGTCCGCAGGTATTCAGCTTTTCATAGATTTCGGCTAGAATATCCCCCACTTCAATTCCCCCTTCTTGCCTTCATTTCAGGCCAATGTTGGTGTAACGGAAGTTACTTGCTCTTATTATAGACTACAACCAAGCTTGTTTACAAGACTTTTTTCTACAAAATTTTCGGAAAAGTATCGACAGTCGCTCAAATATCGCGCATAGAACATGCTTTTTCCGCTTCTTCGACAATTTTCGCGGCGGTCATGCCGAAAAACTCCTGGATATCCTCATAGGAAGCGCAGATGCCGAATATATCCCGCGAGCCGACCATGCGCACGGGCACGGGACAGCGGCCCGCCAAAAACTCCGCCACGGCGCTGCCCATGCCAGCGCGCGTGCTGTGTTCCTCCGCTGTGACCACGGCCCGCGTCTTGCGGGCGGAAGCCAGCAAAGTCTCCTCATCCAGCGGTTTGATCGTATGCAGATTGACGACCTCGGCCTCCAGTCCGCGGGCAGCCAGCTCCGCCGCGGCGGAGAGCGCCTTGGCCGCCATGCAGCCGCAAGCGACGATCGTCACGTCCCGGCCCGGGCGGAGGATATTGGCCCGGCCGAGGACAAAAGGATCGTCCTCCCGGGTGACCAGCGGCGTCGGCATACGGCCGACGCGCATATAGACCGGCCCGGCATGGGCGGCGACGGCGCGGACGGCTTTTTTCATCTCGATGGCGTCCGCCGGCTCCAGCACGGTCAGGCCGGGGATGACGCGGGCCAGAGCGATGTCCTCCAGCGGCAGATGGGTGGGGCCGTCCTTGGCGGAAGAAGCGCCGATATTGTGCCCGACGACCTTGACGTTTTGCCCGGCGTAGCAAATCGACAGGCGGAGCTGCTCCCAGCCGTTGCCGAGGAGAAAATTGGCGTAAGCGTTGACAAAAGGGATCTTGCCGGCCACGGCGAACCCGGCGCCCGTAGCCATGATGTCCGACTCGGCTATCCCCAGGTCGAAGAAGCGGTCGGGGAAAGCTTCCTTGAACAATACCGTCATCGACGCTTTGGCGACGTCGGCGTCCAGGACGACTATATCTTCGTTTTCCCGGCCCAGCTCCACCAGGGCGCGTCCATAAGCTTCCCGGGGGGCGATTTTCACGTCCAATTCAGCTCAACTCCTTCATCGCGGCCGCGTATTCTTCGTCGCTCGGCGCCGCCGCGTGCCAGCCGACTTCGTCTTCCATAAACGAGATCCCTTTGCCTTTGACCGTATGAGCGATAAGCACGGACGGCCCTTCCTGCCAGTCCCGCGCCGCGGCGAAGGCGTCGTAGATCGCGCTCAGGTCATGCCCATTTATTTCCAGCACATGCCAGCCGAAACGGTCCCACTTGCCCCGCAGATCGCCGAGAGTCTTGACCTCGTCGACCGGGCCGTCCAGCTGCAGCTTATTGTAATCGACTATGGCGCAGACGTTGGCCAGCCGGAAATGCGCCGCCGTCATCATCGCTTCCCAGACCTGACCTTCGTGCAGCTCGCCGTCTCCGAGCATGACATAGGCGCGCTGGTCGGTCCCGTTCAGACGCGCGGCCAGAGCGGCGCCGTTGGCGACGGAGAGACCCTGGCCGAGCGAGCCGGAAGCGATGTCCACGCCCGGCGTGAGCTCACAGCTGGGGTAAGCCGGCAGGCGCCCGGTCTTGGCGCGAAAATCCGTGATTTCCCAGGGATTGAGGAAGCCTTTTTCCATGAGAACGGCGTAGAGAGCAGGCGCGGCGTGCCCCTTAGAGAGAAAAAAGAAGTCCCGGTCACTCCGGCGCGGGTCGCGGGGATCCACGCGCATAAAACCTTCGTACAGCGCCGCGAGCAGATCCGTCGCGGAGAGACAGCCGCCGGGATGGCCGCCCTGAGCCAGATGCGTCATCCTGATGATGGCGCGGCGCATGTTTTTCGCCGTGCGCGCCGCCGCCGCCAGCGCTTGTTCCTTGTCGGGCATGGCGTTAGGTCCTCCGGTATTTTTTCTTGTTCAGAGACGGCTCTCCCCGCCGTCATTCCGGCTTTATGCCGGAATCCATCCCTGTTTTTCATCATTTGGATTCCGGACGGGGGTCCGTAACAATTTTTTCTTGTTATTGGAGTGGAATGATGATAGAATTTAAGACGGGCGCGATGAGCGAATGTTTAGAGGGTCCAAGCAGTCAATGACAGGAAAGGTGATACAGATATTGGAAAATTTATTTCAACCGGCGGAAATAGCTTCCATAGTGCTGCCCGAGGAAAAAATCAAAAGCCGGGTCGCCGCGCTCGGCCGGCAAATCACCCAGGATTACGCGGGCAAACGCCTGATAATGGTAGGCGTACTCAAAGGCGCCGTTCCTTTTCTCGCGGATCTGATCCGCTGCGTGCCCCTGCCGCTCCAATATGATTTCATCGCGGTGGCCAGTTACGGCGCTTCCACGGTTTCCTCCGGCGCGGTGCGGATGCTCAAAGATCTGGAACTGAGCGTCGAGGGTTTTGACGTGCTGCTGGTGGAGGACATCATCGACACCGGTCTGACGCTGCGCTATCTGCGCGAAAATCTGTATAACCGCCACCCGGCCAGCCTGAGAATAGCCGCCCTGCTGAATAAGCCGTCCCGGCGCGGCGCGGAGATCACGGCGGACTACTGCGGCTTCACCGTGCCGGATGAGTTTCTGGTCGGCTACGGGCTGGACTATAACCAGAATTTCCGCAATCTGCCTTATGTCGGCGCGCTCAAACGGGAAGTCTGGCAGGAGCGCTGAGTGTTAAAGGAGAGCGCATGGATATCATAATCGCGCCATCCATCCTCGCCGCTGATTTCGCGCGGCTGGGCGAGGAAATAGCGCGCGTGGAGGCGGCGGGCTGCGAACTGCTGCATATCGACGTGATGGACGGGCATTTCGTGCCCAACCTGACCATAGGCCCCGACGTGGTCAAGGCGCTGCGCAGCGTTACCGGGCTGCCGTTTGACGTGCATCTGATGGTGGAAAACCCGGAGGATCATATCAAGCGTTTCGCTGCGGCCGGCGCGGACTACATCACCGTCCACGCCGAAGCGACGCGGCATCTGCATCGTCTGCTCGAGCAAATAAGAGCCTGCGGCGGGCGGGCGGGGGCGGCTCTGAATCCGGCCACGCCGTGGGAAAATCTGCGCCATGTGGCGGCGGATCTGGATCTGGTCCTCCTGATGACGGTGGATCCCGGTTTTGGCGGTCAATCGTTCATCGGCGCCATGCTGCCGAAAATAGCCGCCTGCGCCAAGTGGCTGCACGCGGAAAACCCGGCCTGCCGGCTGGAAGTGGACGGCGGAATCAATACCGCGACGGCGCCGGCGGCGCTGGCGGCCGGCGCCGATATTTTGGTGGCCGGCGCCGCCGTGTTCGGACAGGCCGACCCGGCGGCGGCGCTGCGGGCTTTGCAAGGACTGGCGCGCCGGCAGTTATGACGGTTTCGATTCACTCATCGTCATCGTCGTCGTCCAACTCATCCCAGGCGTCGGATACTTTTTCCCATTCTTCATCGTCTTCGATATCCACGAGGACTTCTTCGCCCTTCTCATTTTTTTCCAGTTTCAAAATGATGGCTTCCATTTCCTCGTCTTCTTCGTCTTCCTCGTCGTCTTCATCTTCGTCTTCAGCGCCGACCGGCAGCAGCACGAAATATGTGCCGCCGTCTACTTGGAGCGTCTCCAGATGCATAAATTCATGCTCGACGCCCTCGTCGTCAGTCAACAACACGCTGTCAATCAATTGTACATCTTCGTCCGTTTCTTCACTCAGCTCCGGCTTGATCTTGTCAGCCATGCCCGTACCTCCCCCGCATATTGCGTTTTCTGGCATCATCATACTCTTTTTAAGCGGCAAAGTCAACTCATTTCGCCGGGGGCGCGCCCTTTTCCCCGCCGGGCCGGAGAGGCTGTCCAGATACCCCTGCAAGATCATGGCCGCCGCCGTTTGATCGATCACCTGTTTCCGTTTGGCGCGCGACAGATCCGCCTCCAGGAGCGCGCGTTCCGCCGCGACGGTGCTGAGACGCTCGTCCCAAAAAAGCACGGGCAGCGAAAATTTTTTTCGCAGCAAAGCGGCGAATGCCTCCGTCTCCCTGACACGGGGGCCGGCAGTTCCGTTCATATTACGGGGATAGCCGAGCAAAAACCGGGCCGCGCCGTAGCGAGCGATCAGCGCCGCCAATTCGCCCATTTCCCCCGGCCCGCGCCGGATCACGCATACGGGCTGAGCCGTCCAGCCGAAAACATCGCTGACCGCCACGCCTATGGTTTTTGTCCCCAGATCAAGCCCCAGAACGCGCGGCTGCGGCTCCGCCGTCAATCCTGCCTCAATTCGCGCAAATAACTGCGCACCAGCTCCTCCAGCAGTTCGTGCCGCTCTATTTTGCGGATCCGCGCCCGGGCCTGCTTATGGCTGGTAATATAGGCCGGATCGCCGGACATCAGATAGCCGACCACTTGATTGATCGGATCGTAACCTTTTTCCAGCAGCGAATTATAGACTTCGGTCAGGATCTCGCCGGGCGACGCTTCTTCCCTGTTTTTGCGAAACAGTTTTGTCTCCTCAAACTCACTCAAAGATCAACCCTCCTCACGCCCTAAATGCCGCGCCACGACGTCCGGCGCTTTGAGCAGCGCTTCCGCCAGCTTCGCCGGGTCTTTGCCGCCGGCCTGGGCCATATCCGCGCGGCCGCCGCCGCCGCCGCCGGTGAGCGCGGCTACTTCCTTGATCAGTTTCCCGGCGTGCAGACCGCGCAGTCCTTCCGGCAGCACGGCCGTCACCAAATTGACCTTGCCGCCTTCCGCCGCGCCCAGGACGATAACTCCGCTCTGCCGGGCGGCGCGCCAGCGGTCTTTCAGCATATCGGCCGTTTTGCGCAAAGTCTCCATGTCGCGGGCCTGGGCGCGGGCCGCCAGCACCCGGACGCCGTCCACCTCTTTTGTCTGCTCCAGAAGAGCGTCCGCTTCCTGCCCAGTCAGCTGAGCCTGCAGCCGCTGCACTTCCCGCTCCAGCTCCTTGATCTCCGCAACGACGGCCAGCGCCCGTTTTCCCAGCTCGCGCGGCCCGGCCTTCAGGATCTGCTCCGCTTCCGCGATCTCCCGCTCCATTTTTTCCGCGTATTCAAGCGTCCCAAACCCGGTCGCCGCCTCGATCCGGCGCAATCCGGCCCCCACGCCGTTTTCGCTCAATATTTTTAAAATACCGATCTCGCCGGTGTTGGTGACATGGGTGCCGCCGCACAGTTCCTTGCTGTAACCGCCGGCGCACACGACCCGCACGGTTTCCCCGTATTTTTCGCCGAACAGCGCCGCCGCGCCCTGAGCCTTAGCTTCCGCCAGCGGCATCTCCCGCGTGCGCACGGACATCGCCCGCAGCAGGACGTCGTTGACCCGTGTTTCCACGGCGCGCAGTTCCTCCGGCGTCAGCGCGGCAAAATGCGTGAAATCAAAGCGCAGACGCTCCGGCGTCACGAGCGAGCCGGCCTGCCGCACATGATCGCCCAGCACTTCCCGCAAGGCCCGGTGCAAGAGATGCGTGGCCGTGTGGTTGCGGGACGTCGCCCGCCGCTCCCGCTCATTGACCTGCGCGGTCGCCTTGGCGCCGGCGCGCAGTTTTCCCGTCTGCGCGGTGATTTTATGCAAAACCGTCCCGGACGGCAGCCGGCGCAATTCCGTCACCTCCGCCACGGCTCCCTCGGCGGTGATCACGCCCGTATCCGAAACCTGACCGCCGCTTTCCGCGAAAAACGGCGTCTGCCGCAGCACGCACCAGGCCGTTTCCCCTTCCCGCAGCTCGGTCAGCTCCCCTTGGCCAAACAGGGCTTCTATTTCCGTGTCCGCCTTATACAGCGCGTACCCGACAAAAGGGGTCGCCTTGAACCGGAGCGAATTTTCGAGCAAGAAGGGGTCTTCCTCCGCGGCCCGCATTTGTTTGGACTGATCCCGCGCCTGCCGGCGATGTTCCTCCGCCGCCGCGTGAAATCCCTCCATGTCCGCGGTCAAATTTTGCTCCTCCAGCATTTCCGCCGTCAATTCCGCCGGAAATCCGTAGGTTTCATACAGGTTGAACATGTCCGCGCCGCTCAGCGCCGCCCCGCCGGCGGCCGTCAATTCCCGCATTTTCTGCTGCAAAATAGCCGTCCCCTGCTCGAGGGTGGCCTGAAAATTCTTTTCCTCCATGCGCAAGTGATTGAGGATAAAATCCCCGTTTTCCCGCAGTTCGCCGTAGTGATCGCCGTAGCCGTCCAGGACGACTCTGTACAGCCGTTCGAGAAAAGGCCCGGCGACGCCGAGCAGTTTGGCGTAGCGGACGGCGCGGCGCAAGATCCGCCGCAGAACGTACCCGCGCCCCTCGCTGGAGGGATAGATGCCGTCCGCCAGCATGAAACACACGGCCCGCGCGTGGTCGGCCACCACTTTCAGCGCCATGTCCGTCTGTTTGTCCGCTTTATAGCGCGTTCCCGCCACCGCCGCCGTTTCTTGGATGAGGGGCTGGAACAGATCGGTGTCGAAGTTCGTGTCCGCGTTTTGCATGACGGAAGCGATGCGCTCCAGCCCCATGCCCGTGTCGATATTCTGCTTGGGCAGCGGCGTCAGTTTTCCCTGCTCGTCGCGGCTGTACTGCATGAACACCAGGTTCCATATTTCCAGATAGCGGTCACATTCGCAGCCGACGGCGCATTCCGGCCGGCCGCAGCCCCGCGCCTCGCCCTGATCCACATATATTTCCGAGCAGGGTCCGCAAGGCCCGGTCGGCCCCGCCGCCCAAAAATTCGTCTCATCCGTCAGCACGCGCTCCGGCCGAATCGAGGTTTCGCTCAGCCAAAAAGCGCGGGCGTCCTCGTCTCCGGGGTAAACAGTCACCCACAGGCGCTCCGGGGCGATGCCCAGCACGTCCGTCACATACTCCCAGGCCCAGTGGATCGCGTCTTTTTTGAAATAATCCCCGAAGGAAAAATTTCCCAGCATCTCGAAAAAGGTGTGGTGACGCGCTGTTTTTCCAACAATTTCCAAATCGGGGGTCCGCACACATTTCTGACTCGTGGCGGCGCGGCTGAACGGCGGTTCCATTTTCCGCATAAAATACGGTTTGAACGGCACCATGCCGGCCACGGTCAAAAGCAAAGTCGGGTCGTCCCGCGGTATCAGCGAAGCGCTCGGCTGCCGCGTATGCGCTTTGCTCTCGAAAAACCGCAGAAACATTTCTCTCAGTTCGCTACCCGTAAACATTTTATCCCCTCCGCCATGCTGTCGTCAGAGCTTTCGCTCTTTACCATATTGTACACGCGAAAAGGCGGATTGTAAAGCGTCTCTCCCCTGCCGTCATTCCGGCTTCATGCCGGAATCCATCCCCAATGGACGGCCCAAAAATATTCGTCTTATCCTCCTCCGGCTATTGCGCAAGCGGGAAAAGCGTGATACACTATGTAAAGTTTCCTCGATAGCTCAATGGTAGAGCAACCGGCTGTTAACCGGTAGGTTGCAGGTTCGAGTCCTGCTCGGGGAGCCATGGCAGGATAGCCAAGCGGTTAAGGCAAGTGGTTCATACCCGCTCATTCGAGGGTTCGATTCCCTCTCCTGCTACCATTCAATTCCTTCTCTGGCCAGCACGCCTTCATTGTAATAATGCCTGACCTCTTTCATTTCGGTGACCAGGTCGGCGGCGTCAATAATTTCCCGCGGCGCCCTGCGTCCGGTCAGGATCACTTCGGTTCCCTCGGCGCGGCTGTTGAGCATATCCAGCGCCTCCTGCACTGAAAACAGCTTGTAGTACAGCGCTATATTGATTTCGTCGGCAATCACGACGTCATATTCGCCGGAGGACGCCGCCTCGCGGAGACGGGCGAGACCTTTGACCGCGCAGTCGATATCCGCCTGCTCCGGCTCCCTGTGGATAAAGCAGTCGCGTCCGTGCTGCTCGATCCGGAAGCCGGGCAGAAATTCAGGCGCCCGCAGCTCGCTGTACGCCATGCCTTTGATAAACTGTATCATAATGACTTTTTTGCCCGCGCACACGGCCCGAAGCGCCAAACCCATAGCGGCGGTGGTTTTGCCCTTGCCGTCGCCTGTATATACCTGCACATAACCTTTTATCATTTCGTTAGGGAGTGTAACTTAATAATGTTGACAAGTTATTAGCGTATATTTG